>JAVBQQ010000091.1:0-20135 GCA_031548875.1 Oscillospiraceae bacterium | reverse complement strand
CCGCAAATGTTCCTTCAGGGGCGGCAGCACTGGCGGGCAAGGGCACAAGCATTTTTGAAAATCTGACTAAAAAGGGGCAGGAGCTAATACATAATAAGGCACATGGCGGAGGTAGGTTGATCAGCTGCCTTAACTGCGGCGCTCAAGTATATGAAAACGATCCGTTCTGCGGCGAGTGCGGGGCAAAGACAGTGAAATTGGAGCCGCCTGCTGCGAAGAAGATAATATGCATGAGCTGCGAGGCGGATGTTCCCGACGGGAAGAAATTTTGCATAAAATGCGGCGCAAAAGTCGTAGTACCGGAGCCGGAGATAAAAGATATTATTTGTACCCAGTGCGGCAGCGTTCTTTCTGAGGAAGAGCTGTTCTGCGGAGAATGCGGGGAAGCTGCTCCTCGGTGCAGTATCGCAGTGACTGAACCAAAAGAAGAAGTTGCAGTAAAAATATGCAGAAGCTGTGGAACAGAATTGCAGGCAGACAAAAAATTCTGCCCGAAGTGCGGTACAGCGACAGCTCAGACCGAGCCCGAGCCCGAACCCGAGCCCGAACCCGAGCCCGAACCCAAGCCCGAATCCGAGCCGGTACCTACCACGCAAGAACCACCCACTCCCGCCCGCCCGACACATCCCTTCGATACCGGCACTGCCTCCGTTCCACCTGCGCCCGCCCGTCCGGCCACAACGCAGAATGCGCTGCAACCCCTGCAGATCACACTGAACGGCAAAACCCTCATGCTCCCGCCAAAACTCGATGCCGAGCCCCACACCGTCATCGACCTGCTGCCTCTGGTGGACATTGACCCTACACACCCAAAAGGCACACTTGTGCTGGAAATCAACGCGCGGCCGGTCGGCTACCTGGACGTTCTTTCCACCGGCGATGCGGTCACCGTTGGCTGGCGGGAATAGCGTGTACCGCTGCTTTGTGTTTTTTTGTATCCTTTTTTTCGTATCCTCTGGATAATTTCCAGATTTAATGCTATACTGAAGAGTGCAGAGAACCATCGTGTGAAGGAGGCCCGCGCGTGAGCAGCCAATCAGAGATCTTGCTGGAGTCCGGCACCAATGAACTTGGCATCCTCGAATTCGCCATCGACGGCAAACAGTTCGGCATCAATGTTGCCAAAGTGCAGGAGATCATGAAATTCTGCCCGGTGAACCCGATGCAGAAAGCCCATCCGGATATCGAGGGCGTTTTCAAACCGCGCAATGAAGTCATCACCGTGGTGGACCTTGCCCGTCATCTGGGCCTTGGGAAGAGCGACCACCCCGATTTTGACATCTTCATTATCACCAATTTCAGCCAGGAGACCTACGCCTTCCACGTACATGAGGTGGTGGGCATCAACCGCATCTCGTGGGAAAACCTGCAGAAGCCTGACGACATCATCTACGGCGGGGACGACGGCGTGGCCACGGCCATCGCCGAATACGACGGCCGGCTCATCACCATCCTCGACTTCGAGAAGATCATCAACGAGATCAGCCCCCAGACCGGGCTGCACCTCACAGAACTGGACCACCTGGCCGACCGTCCCGAGAACCTCAGCCCCATCCTGGTGGTGGAAGACTCCACCCTGCTGCGCCGCATGGTCACCGAGGGCCTGCGCAAGGCCGGCTACTCCAATGTAACCAGCCTGAAAAATGGCCAAGAGGCGTGGGAGTTCCTCACAGCCGCCAAGCAGAGCGGCAAGGCGCTGAAAAACCTTGTCAGCGTCATGATTACCGACATCGAGATGCCCCTGATGGACGGCCACCACCTGGTCAAACTCATCAAGGACGACCCCGCGCTCGAAAAGATACCCATCGTCATCTTCTCTTCTCTTATCAATGAAGAACTCCTCGACGTGGGCAAGGACCTGGGTGCCATTGGCCAGTTTGCCAAGCCCGAGATCTACGATCTCATCACCTTCGTGGACCAGATCGTGCTGGATTAGCATTCCTCCTTTCCTTCGCGTCCGCCATCCTTTTTGCAAGGAGTTGTTACAATAATGAGTGCAAATATCGTTCGCCAGCCCATTATCGGCCCCGGCGGCGACGCCGTCGCCTACGAACTGCTGTACGAGGACAAGGGTGTCTCCCTGTACAACCAGCAGGACACGCAGGCGGCCAATATGATCGAAGACTTCCTGTTGCAGATGGATTCTTCGCGCCTGTTGGACAACAAGAAGGCGTTCATCACCTTCACGCCCAACCTCCTGGAAAAGGACATCCCCACCATGTTCCGTCCTGAAGACCTCGTCATCCAGATCGAGGACAGTATCCTGGTGCATCCGGTGGCCCAAAAGCTCATTGAAGGCTATCAGAAACAGGGCTTCCAGATCGCCATCAAGGGCTTCGAGTTTTCCAGCCGCTACTTTGCCATCCTGGACATCGTAGATATTATCAAGATCAATATGTCCAAGCCCAATCCCTCGCTCAACAGCATCCTGGACATCGCCAACAGCTTCAAGAAAACCGTTGTTGCCGACCATGTGAACACTCAGGAGATTTTCGAATCGGCCCGCTCGTTCGGCATCAAGTACATGCAGGGCTCGCACGTGGCCGAAAGCATGTATACCGTGGTGCCCACCATGGAGCACCTGCAGTCCAACTTCTTCCAGCTCATCATCGCCATCACCAAGGAAGAGCCGGATATCGACGAGATCTCGGCCATCATCCAGCGCGACGTCACACTCACGTTCAGCCTGCTCAAGCTGGTCAACTCGGCCTATTTTGCCTTGCGCAACCCCGCGCGCAGCGTAAAGCAGGCGCTGGTGGTACTGGGCGTGGGCCAGCTGAAGCAGTGGGTGTACCTGCTCTCCTTCAAGAATAACGAGGGCAAGATCCCCACCGAGCTCATCAAAACGAGCTTCTTGCGCGGCCAGTTCTGCCAGGAGCTGTCGGCCTATGTGCCCAGCCTGCCCATCAGCAAGAGCGAGGCCTACCTCATGGGCATGTTCTCCACGCTGGGGCTTCTCATGGGCGTGCGCCTGGAGGACGCCCTCACCCCGCTGCCCATCGCCGAGGAGATCAAGGAAGCGCTCGTCGGCGGCGAGGGCGTGTGCGGCGATCTGTACAACCTCGTGCTCCGGTACGACAATGCGGACTTCAAGGGCATGGCGCCTTATGCCGCCGCCCTTGGCATGGACGAAAACGTCATCAGCCAGAAGTACCTCGAATCTGCCGAGCACGTCAACCAGATCTGGAACGACCTGATGGAGCCCTACTCCACCGAGGGCACCAAGACAAAATGAGCCACAACGCGCATTTGTTTTCCACCCGCAGACAGAACCGGAGCCGCCTGACAAAAAAGGCGGCTCCTTTGTTTTGTTTTTGTACCGGAAAGACGAAAATCCCTGCCCTGTGTTGTCTGCCACCCCTTTTCCCTGTATAATGGATGAAGTTATCAAAAAATGCGTTTTGTGCAGGAACAGTTTGGGGAGGAAAACGGAATGTTCAACGATATGATGGATACGATTGGGTTTGTTACAAAGGCCGACCCGGCCGTGGGTAAGGCGATGGCCGGCGAGCTGGCCCGCCAGCGGGACAACATCGAGCTGATCGCCTCGGAAAACCTCGTCTCGCCCGCCGTGCTGGCGGCGATGGGCTCGGTGCTCACCAATAAATACGCCGAAGGCTACCCAGCCCACCGCTACTATGGCGGCTGCGAATGGGTGGATGTTGTAGAAGATATCGCACGCGACCGCGCCAAAGAACTGTTTGGCGCCGAACACGCCAACGTGCAGCCCCATTCGGGCGCGCAGGCCAACATCGCCGTCTACTTCGCGCTGCTGGATGTGGGCGACACCGTGCTGGGCATGAACCTCTCCCACGGCGGCCACCTTACCCACGGCTCGCCGGTGAACATGAGCGGCAAGAACTACAAGTTTGTGGAGTATGGCGTAGGCGAGGATGAACTGCTGGACTACGACGCCCTGCGCCAGAAGGCGCTGGAGGCAAAGCCGAGGATGATCGTGTCCGGCGCGTCCAACTATTCCCGCACCATCGATTTTGCCCGCATCCGCGCCATCTGCGACGAGGTGGGCGCCTATATGATGGTGGACATGGCGCACATCGCCGGCCTTGTTGCCGCCGGGCTGCACCCCTCGCCCGTGCCGGTGGCCGACGTCGTCACCACCACCACGCACAAGACGCTGCGCGGCCCCCGCGGCGGTATGATCCTGTGCAAGGAAGCTGTGGCCAAAGCCATCGACAAGGCCATCTTTCCCGGCACGCAGGGCGGTCCGCTCATGCACGTCGTCGCCGCAAAAGCCGTCTGCTTCGGCGAGGCGCTACGCCCCGAATTCAAAACCTACCAGCAACACATCCTGGACAACGCAAAAGCGCTTGCCGCCGCCCTGCAGGACGAACGCCTCAAGATCGTCTCCGGCGGCACGGACAACCACCTGATGACCGTCGACCTGCGCGGTACCGGCGTCACCGGCAAGGAACTGGAGGCAAGGCTGGATTCCGTTCATATCACCGCGAACAAAAACACCGTGCCCAACGACCCCGAAAAGCCGTTCGTCACCAGCGGCGTGCGCATCGGCACCCCGGCCGTAACCACCCGCGGCTTTGGCGCGGAAGAGATGCGCGCAGTGGCCAAGATCATCTCCGACTGCGTCTTCCGGTACGAAGAGACCAAGGACCAGTCCATCGCCGCGGTGGCGGCGCTCACCCGGCGCTTCCCCGTTTACCAGTAACTGGCATGAACCGCGGGGCCGAGCTGCGTGCCTTCGGCCCGCGATACTCCGCCCCCGGGGGCGGCACATCATGCCTTGTTGTTGCTTTGCAAGAAATGAGCACTGCACCGGAGGAACCCCATGGCTTCTATGACCACGCACATCCGCATACCGGAAATAAACCGTACGCTGACCGTGCAGCTGTATTTCCCCACCGATGTCGGCCCCACTTCGAAGCCACCGGCCGAGGTGAACGGCGTCATCACGCTTTTGCATGGCCGCAGCAACACACCCGAAGACTGGCTGATGATGACCGCCGCGCCCCGCTACGCAGCCGAGAATGGGTATATCCTCATCGCCCCCCAGGCCGACAATTCCTTTTTTTTGAACATGGCCTACGGCGACGCGTTCTACACTGCTCTCACAGAATACCTGCCCGCCCAGCTGGGCGCCATCTTCCACATCCCCACCGAGCGGGAGAAGAACTTCATCGCCGGCCTTTCGATGGGCGGTTACGGGGCCCTTCTGTTCGCATTGCGCCACCCCGAACGGTACGCCGCCTGCGGCAGCTTTTCGGGGTCGCTGGCCGTGCGCCAGATGATGGCCGACCAGACCGCCGCGCCCGAGCTGCGCAACTACGCCATATCACTGGTGGGACAGGACCTGCAGCTGGCCGATGAATGGGACCTTTTCGCCCTGGCGGCAGGGGTGGCAGGAATGCCCATCGAGCAACAGCCCCGCATCCTGTGCACCTGCGGCCGGCAGGACAGCGAATTCGTGCACATCGCCGACCAGAACGCCGCCTTTGCCAAGCATGCTCGGGCACTCAACCTGCGCCACACCTACCTTGAATGGGACGGCGACCACGATTTCGCGTTCTGGGACCGCAGTCTCGCCGAGTTCATCGGCTTTATCCAGGGCAGCAACTACGCCCGCGGCGTGCAGCAGGGCTGGGCGGCCCCGGCCACGCCCGTGCGGTAAGCGCGGCGCACTAGTAGAACCATGCAACACCGCGAATTGTTCGCGCCCCACAAGCCCTCCCGGGAGGTGGATCCTATGCCCAACACCCCGCTGGCCGACCGCCTGCGCCCCACCACGCTGGACGAGGTGGTGGGCCAAAAACACCTGCTTGGCAAAGACAAGGTCTTCCGCCGTGCCATCGAGACGGGGGACATCCCCAATATGGTGTTCTACGGCCCCTCGGGCGTTGGAAAAACGACTGTTGCCCGCATCATCGCCGAGGGCAGCGGCATGATGCTGCACAAGCTGAACGGCACCTCTGCCTCCACCGGCGACATCCGTGACGTCATGAAGGACATCGGCACCTTCGGCAGCCAGAAGGGCATCCTTTTATACCTGGACGAGATACAGTACCTGAACAAAAAACAGCAGCAAAGCCTGCTGGAATATATCGAGGACGGCTCGGTCACCCTCATCGCCTCCACCACAGAGAACCCGTATTTCTATGTGTACAACGCGCTTTTGTCCCGCTGCACGGTGTTCGAGTTCAAGGCGCTGGAAACGGTGGACATTGAAGAAGGCCTGCAGAACGCCGCAAAACGCATGGAGACCATCGACGGCGTGCGCATTCGCTTTGCCGAGGGCGCGCTGCACAAGCTGGCGTCCGGTAGCGGGGGCGACATGCGCAAAGCGCTGAATGGCCTCGAGTTCGCCGTCAGCGCCGTGGTGCCCAAGGCCAGCGGCAAAACACAGGTGAAAACGCTCGCCTTGCAGGATGTGGAGCAGGTGACCCAGCGCAGCAGCATGCGCTACGACCGCGCGGGCGACGAGCATTACGATATTCTCTCCGCCTATCAAAAGTCGATGCGCGGCTCCGACCCGGACGCCGCCCTGCACTATCTGGCCCGCCTGCTGGAAGCGGGCGACCTACCCAGCGCCTGCCGGCGGCTGGTGGTGTGCGCCGCCGAAGACGTGGGCCTCGCCTACCCGCAGATCCTGCCCATCGTGAAGGCCGCCGTAGACATCGCGCTGCAGGTGGGCTTGCCCGAGGCGGCCATCCCGCTGTCCGACGCTGTCGTCATGGTCTGCCTTGCGCCCAAGAGCAACACGGGCGCAAATGCTGTTTTCGCCGCCATGGGTGATCTGCAAAAGGGCCGCACCGGGCCCATCCCACGCGGCCTGCAAAACAAGCACTACGACGGCGCAGACGCCGAGGTGAAAGGTCAGCATTATCTCTACCCGCATGACTTCTCCGACCGTTGGGTCCCCCAGCAGTACCTGCCCGACGCGCTTGTGGGCACAAGATACTATCTCCCTGGCGACAACAAGAACGAGCAATCCTTCAAGGCGTACTGGGACGCCATCCGCGACAAGCATAAAAACGATAAAAAATAGCATGTTGTCGCTTCGCGAGGACCATTCTGCCCCAAAGGAAAGCACCGCATGATAAACGACACCGACCTCGCCCGTCTCATCCGCTCGCTGTCCCTGCGCCAGAAGGCGGCGCTGTGCAGCGGGCTGGATTTTTGGACTACAAAACCCATTCCATCCAAAGGCATCCCCTCACTACGCACGGCCGACGGCCCCCACGGCCTGCGCTACGAGGACAAAGTGAACCATAAGCGCAACGGCGCGCCCAGCCGCAGGGCCACCTGCTTCCCGCCCGAGGTGGCCCTGGCTTGCTCCTTCTCCCCCGCCCTTGCGCGGCGGGTAGGCGCCGCCATCGCCGATGAATGCCGCGCCCAGCAGGTGGGCGTCCTGCTGGGGCCGGGCGTCAACATCAAACGCTCGCCACTGGGTGGGCGCAATTTCGAGTATTATTCCGAGGACCCGTTGCTCACCGGCGAGATGGCCGCGGGCTTTATCCAGGGTGTACAGAGCCGGGGTGTGGGCACCTGCCTCAAGCACTTTGCTGTGAACAACCAGGAAAGCTACCGCATGTCGATCAGCGCCGCCGTGGACGACCGCGCCCTGTTCGACATCTACCTGCGCGCCTTCGAGATCGCCATCCAAAAGGCAAACCCCGCCAGCATCATGGCCAGCTACAACAAGCTGGACGGCATTTACGCCACCGAAAATCGCCGCCTGCTCACCGAGATCCTGCGCATGCGCCTGGGGTACACCGGCGCCGTGGTGAGCGATTGGAGCTCGGTGGCCGACCGGCCGGCCGCCGTCGCCGCCGGCATGGACCTGGAGATGCCTGCCTCAGGCAGCGTGAACGACCTCGCCATCGAGCAGGCCGTGCTGGGCGGCACTCTTTCGGAGGACGCATTGGACACCGCCTGCTGGAACGTGTTGCGGCTGGTGTTCGGCTGGCACCAGCCGGAGGGGTTGGACCTTCCTTCCCTTCCTCCGCGTACGGTAGACGAAAACGCGCCCAAAAACGAAGAAACGGGCGTCATCAAAAACAGCGCAACATCCCCAAAAGAAACAACTGTCGATTACACCGCCCACCACGCCCTGGCTGTGGAAGCGCTGGCCAAAAGCGCCGTTCTGCTGAAGAACGACGGCATGTTGCCGCTATGCGAAAATGAAACCGGCAGGCTCGCCGTGATCGGCGAGATGGCGCATAAGCCCCATTTCCAGGGCGGCGGCTCATCGGTCATCAACCCCAAAAATCTAATCAGCTTCACCGACGCGCTGCGCGCCGCCGGCATCCCATTCACCTACGCCCGGGGCTACAAGGGCCTGTGGCTGCACAACCGCCTGTTTGCCGAAGCTGTGGCCGCCGCGCGCGAAGCGGACACCGTACTGCTCTTCCTCGGCCTGCCCGACGTGTACGAGTGCGAAGGGTACGACCGCACCACCCTCTGCCTGCCCGAAAACCAACTGCGCCTGCTGTACGCCGTGGCCGAGGCCAACCCAAACGTGTGCGTAGTACTCTCCACCGGCGCGCCGGTGGAAGCGCCCTGGCTGTCCGCAATCCGCAGCCTGCTCTGCCTGCACCTGGGTGGCGAGGGCTTTGGCAAGGCCGCACTACAACTGCTCTACGGCCATGCTAACCCCGGCGGCAAGCTGGCCGAAAGCTGGCCGCTGGCCCTGGCGGACAACCCCAGCCATCATCACTTCCCCATGGGGCCAAATGAAGTCCGCTACTCCGAAAGCATCTACGTGGGATACCGCTATTACGACACCGCAAACAGGCCGGTGCTCTTCCCGTTCGGCTACGGTCTTTCCTACACGAACTACGCCTATTCCGCCCTGACACTGCACACACCCGCCCTTGCCACAGGCGAAAGCGTGCAGCTCTCCTTCACGCTGGCAAACGAGGGCGCTGTGGACGGCGAGGAGATCGTGCAGGTGTATGCCGCGCGCACGGCGTCCGCCCTGCACCGCCCCACGCGGGAGCTGGTGGCATTTGAGCGGGTGTCCGTGCTGGCCGGGCAGAGCGTGCCCGTGCAGCTGGACATCCCCTATGACGCCTTCGCCGTCTACGACACGACCCGTCAAAAGCGAGTGGTGGAAGCCGGCCCGGCCATTTTGTTGGTGGGCCCCCACAGCCGCGAGCTGCCGTTGCAGGCCACGCTCTCCCTTGTGGGCGAGACACTCTCTCCCGCGCATGCCGAAAGCGCGGGGGGGCCGTATGGCCGCATCGAGGACAACTGCTTCCCCGACGACGCCTTTGCCGGCCTGTACGGCTATCCTCCCGCCGAAAACGTATCTCCCCAAAAAGGCTCCTTCGGGTGGGACACTCCTCTCGGCCTGATGCGCAAGGGGCCATGGGGTTGGGGGCTGTTTCTCTTTGCGGCGCTCATCTCGCTTTTCGTGGTGCATTTTTCGCACGAGCGCCGCGCCAACTGGCACGCGGCTATCCAACTCGCAAAAGACATGCCCTTCAAAAACGTCGTCATCACCACGTCGGGCATCATCCCGCCCGGCGCCGCACGGGAACTGCTTGCGCTGTGCAACGGCAAGCCGAACCCGCTGCCCTTCTTCGGCCAGTTCTTCAAGCGCCGGCCCTACAAGAGCCATGCCAAATACCTGGATGAATAAACCCCTAGCCCACAGGAGGTACCCATGCGCACCAAAGCCGACGCCGCCCGCATCGTGGAACTGCTGAAAGACGCCTATCCGATGGGCATCTGCTCGTTGGAGTACGACAACGCCTGGCAGCTGATGGTGGCCGTACGCTTGTCCGCCCAGTGCACGGACGAGCGGGTGAACCAGATCACCCCCATCCTCTTTGAAAAGTATCCCACATTGCAGGCGCTGGCCGATGCCGACCCCGCCGACATCGAGGCCATCGTGAAGCCGTGCGGCCTGCGCCACAGCAAGGCGCGGGACCTCTCGGCCGCCTCACGCATGCTGGTAAGCGAGTATGGCGGCCGCCTGCCCGCTTCGATGGACGAGCTGCTCAAGCTGCCCGGCGTGGGCCGCAAGAGCGCAAACCTCATCCTGGGCGACGTATACCACACGCCCGGCGTGGTGGTAGCCGACACACATTGCATCCGCATGGCAAACCGCCTGGGCTTTGTTGCTTCCAAAGACCCCCTCAAGGTGGAAAATGCACTGCGCAAGGTACTGCCGCCCGACGAATCCAACGATTTCTGCCACCGGTGCGTGCTGCACGGGCGCGCGGTGTGCACGGCACGCCGCGCGTATTGCGACCGCTGCATGTTGCTGCCGCTCTGCCCGCGCAAAGGCGTGCCCGCTTGACAATCCCTTCTCACCAGCGGTATAATAAGTGCGGACATAAAAACAGGGGTGCCGAAAGGCTGAGATCCGCACGCGAAGCGGGGACCCTTTACCTGATCCGGGTAATGCCGGCGTAGGGAGTTTTGCTTTTTGCATAGCATATAAGGCAAACCCACAGCGCCCATGGTTTTATGCCATGGGTGTTTTTTGTTTTTATGTTACGCCAAGGCGCGGCCCTGCCCATGGGGCGCGCAAGAAAGAAGGAAGGAACATGAAGACCCCGTCCCAAATGTCCCGCACGGCCACCCTTGTGGAGGGCGCTCTGATGATTGCGCTCGCGTTCGCCCTCTCCTGTGTCCCCTTTTTCAAGATGCCCTGGGGAGGCACTGTCACCTGCTTTTCCACCCTGCCCATCATCATCATGAGCTTCCGCCACGGCATAAAGTGGGGCGTGGGCACCGCCTTTGTATACGGTGTGTTGCAAACGTTTCAGGGGCTGGACAGCGTGGTGGCCGCCAAAACGGTCTGGGGCATGATCCTATGCGTCCTGCTGGACTATGTGGTCGCTTATGCCTGTGTGGGCCTTTCCGGGCCCATTGCAAACCGCTTCAAACACCACACGGCCGGCCTCGTCATCGGTATTGCGGCCACCGGCGCCCTGCGCCTTGCCTGCAGCTTTGTATCCGGGCTGGTCATCTGGTATTCCTATGCGCCTGCGGGCCAGCCTGTGTGGCTGTACTCCCTCAGCTACAACGCCGGCTGGTGCCTGCCAGATGTCGCCATCGTGCTGGTTGCAACACTCCTGCTCAGCCGGGTGCGCGTCCTGCACATCCTGCCCGAAGCAAAAGCCAGCGCCAGCGAGGCATAAAACACTACAAAGTACGACAGAACCGGGATGCATCCCGGTTCTTTTTATGGTATACTAAAATGTAGCTTCAAAGTATCTTCAGCCTTCATACAAAGGAGTGAGTGGAACATGGCAGACAATCTTGCTATCTGTATCGCACGGCAGTTTGGCAGCGGAGGGCGCGACGTTGGCAAGGCCGTGTCCCAAACGCTGAACATTCCGTTCTACGACAAGGAACTGTTGGGCGAGGCCGCCAAGAAAAGCGGCATCTTGCAGGAACTGTTCGAAAAGGCGGACGAGAAACCCTCGTCCAGCATGTTGTACACAATGGCCACGCTAGGCCTGGGTTCCGCCGTGCCCAGCTTCGAGGACATCAATGCCTATCTGCCAAACGACAAGCTGCAAAACGTGGTGGCAGACGTCATCCGCGAGAGGGCCGACGCGGGCCCCTGCGTCATCATCGGCCGCTGTGCGGACTATATCCTGCGCGGCCGCTCGCACACGTTGTCCGTCTTTGTGCACGCCGAGCTGGACCTGCGCGTGCAGCGTGTGGCCCGGCGCCACAATCTGGACGAAGACGACGCCCGCTCGCTCATCCGCAAGACGGACCGCAGCCGCGCCAATTTCTACAGCTTTTACACAGACCGCGACTGGGGCGACGTGGAGAACTTCCACCTTGCCGTGGACGCCGGCCACCTTGGCATCGATAAATCGGCCGATCTCATCTGTCAGGCCGCCCGCATCCTGATGGAGTAGACCATACCAAAGAAAGGTTACACACGATATGACGCACACACGCAAAAACAAAGGCACCTGTTCGCGTTCCACCACCGTCGACATCCGGGACGGCATCGTACACGAAGTGACGCTGGAAGGCGGCTGCAACGGCAACCTGAAGGGCGTTTGC
The DNA here is from genome assembly GCA_031548875.1 of Oscillospiraceae bacterium. Lineage (GTDB taxonomy): Bacteria > Bacillota > Clostridia > Oscillospirales > Ruminococcaceae > JAAYCI01. The sequence continues at coordinate 8,123 of JAVBQQ010000091.1, read as the reverse complement.
GCCCTGCTTGTCGGCCGGCCCGCCGACGAAGCCGCCCGCCTGCTGCGCGGCACCACCTGCGATACCAAACCCACCTCCTGCCCCGACCAGATCGCCCTCTGCCTGCAGGAGGCCCTTGCGCTGGCGCCGGAATAAACTACACGCGCAGACCGGGAGGCCGCTATGATCAAAGGAATTGGTGTTTCCGAGGGCATCGGCATCGCGAAGGCCATGGTATGGCAGGCCGCCATCTCGCACGAATACCTGCCCCGCAAAAGCGCGAACCCCGCCGGCGAGATTGCCCGCTTCGAGGCCGCCCTTGCGGGCATCATCGAGCAGTACAACGGTCTGCGCCAGAAGACAGCGCGCCGGTACAACAGCCCCGAAACAGCTATATTTGACGCATATTCGCTTATTTTGGCCGATGAAGATGCCGTATTGCAGCCCACGCGAGACCACATTCGCCTGCGGGGGCTTTCGGCCGAGTTCGCGGTCTCTTTTCATTTCGGCGAGCTTGCCCGCCAGTTTCTGGAGATAGACGACGAATACCTGCGCCAGCGCGCGGAGGACGTCTTCAACCTGCGCGACCAACTGCTGCGCCAGCTGATGGGCGTGCCCGTCTCTGATGCCACCCATTTCGACCGCCCCACCATCGTGGTGGCGGGGGCGCTTTCTCCGGTGGACTTTGCCCGGCTGGATCTTTCCCGCCTGGAGGGCATCGTGTGCGAGACAGGCGGCTATTCCAGCCACATGTCCATCATCGCGCGCACGCTGGGCGTGCCGGCCGTGGTTGCCGTGGGCGGATTGCTTGAAAAAATACGCGATGGCGCTGTTGTGGCGCTGGATGGCCGCACCGGCGAGGTATGGCTGGACCCGGACGAAGAGGATATCTCGCAGCTTTACACCCGGGCCGAATTCTACGCCGAACGCAACCGCGAAGCCCAGAGCTACCGCGGGCTGCCCACCATCAGCACAGACGGCCGGCGGGTGGAGCTTTCCGCCAACGTGGGCCAGCTGGAGGAGGTGGACGCGGCCATCTCGGCCGATACCGAGGCCCTGGGCGTATACCGCACCGAGCTTTTGCACCTGGGCGCGGCGGCGTTGCCCACAGAAGACGAACAATACCGCGTCTACCGTACCCTCATCGAGCGCATGGCCGGCAAGGGGGTCACCGTCCGCACCTTCGACGGCGGCGGCCAGCTCAGCTCCTTCCCTGCGCTGCGCACACGGGAGGAGAGCAACCCTGTGCTGGGCTATCGGGGCATCCGCATGAGCCTTGGCCGCCCCAGCTTTTTCCGCACCCAGCTGCGCGCACTGCTGCGCGCCTCCGCCCACGGCAACATCAAGGTGCTTTTCCCCATGGTTTCCGGCCCGGAGGAACTGGCCGAAGCCCACCACGCGCTGGAAACAATCAAAAACGAACTGCGGCGGGAGGGCATCCCTTTCGACGAGCAGATACCCGTGGGCGTTTTCATCGGCGTGCCGTCGGCCGCGCTTCTGGCCGACACGCTGGCAGGGCAGGTGGATTTTTTCTGCATCGCCATCAACGACCTCACCCAGTTCACCCTCGCGGCCGACCGCGGCAACCCGGATCTTGCACACCTGTATCACACCTACCATCCGGCCGTGCTGCGGCTGGTGGCCCAAACGGTGGAGGCCGCCCACGAGCATCACATCCCCTGCACGCTGGCGGGCGAACTGCAGGATCTTGAGCTGGTACTGCCGCTGCTGTTTGGGCTGGGGCTAGACAGTTTCGCTATCAACCCCGGGCAGATCCTTGCCTGCCGCCGCATCCTGAACGGGTGCCACTATGGCCAGTGCCAAAGCTTCGCAAGCGAGGTCCTTGCGCTGCCCAGTTCCCAGGAAGTGGCAAAACGCCTGGCCCTATTTCATAATGCCTGACGGGAGGTTCCAACCATGCCGGAAGACAGGACCATCGCCACCGTAGACGAATACATCGCCCAGTATCCCGCTCTGCAGGAGCCGCTGCAAAAGTTGCGCGCGGCCATCCTGCACAGCGCGCCCGGTGCGCAGGAGCGCATGGCCTGGCAGATGCCCACCTTCAAGCTCAAGCACAACGTGGCGCATTTTGCCGTGCACGCCCACCACATCGGCTTCTACCCGGGCGCCGAGGCCATCGTCGCGTTTGCGCCAAAGCTCTTGGGCTATAAAACGTCCAAAGGCGCCGTACAGTTCCCATTGGATAAACCCCTCCCGCTGCGCCTGGTGCAGGAGATGGTGGCCTACAATGTGAAACGGGACGCGAAATGAAAGCAGAGTGGATAGCGCCTTGTGGGATGAATTGCCGTTTGTGCTATGGTTTTATCCGGCAGAAGACCCCCTGCCTTGGCTGCCGTGGGGCTGAAGAAAGCAAACCAAAATCATGTACCGCCTGCAAAATAGTGGTTTGTGAAAAGCGGAATAAAAACAGCTGGGATACGTGCGCCCTATGCGACGCACCCTGCCGCCGTCTGAAAGATCTGGACAAGCGATATCGCACCAAATATCACATGAGCATGGTGGAGAACCTTGCTCATATCCAGGAAAAAGGTATGGAAAACTTTTTACAGCAACAGCGGGAACGGTTCACCTGTCCTGAGTGCGGCGAAATCGTCTGCGTGCATAGGGATACATGCCCGTCATGCAAGACGGCGGTGTGGGATGGGATGGAATGATATGCACTTTTGCCAGCACGGCCAACAGGGTCATAACAGACAGTTTGTTTAGAGCCCAAATAACAAAACCGGGTGCCGTTGGAACGATTCCAACGGCACCCGGTTTCTGTCTTTATCCGCTCGGAGGCGTCTCCCCCTCTTGCGGCAGTTCCGCTTCCTCCCCGGCGGGCATGCGCCGGCGTATCGTGAGGATGTGTATGCTGACAGCCGCACCCACCACTAAAAGGATGCCCCACATCAGCGGGCGCCCGGCGATGACACCGGATAGGATAAGTGCCGCCCACAGAAAGGCGATGCCGCCCCAGCGCGCCGCCGGGCCAATGCCGGTCTTGTTCTTGTAATTTTGGATGTATTCTCCAAAATAGCGCGCATTTGCAAGCTTTTGATACAACTTCGGACTGCTGGACGCAAAACACCCCGCCGCGCACAGCACAAAGGGCGTGGTGGGCAACACAGGTAGCACCAGACCCACGCCACCCAGCGCCAGCGCTCCAAAGCCCAGCACGAGAAGAACGATCCGCCTCATGCCGCACACCTGCCTTTCCGGCGCCGCGCGCCCGTTTTTTCGGGCGGCATCACACGCTGTGCACCGCCTCGGCCTTCCATTCGTCGCTGGGCATGGTGCGCAGGCTGGTGGCCTCCATCAGCTTGTCATGGCCAAGCGCACTCATCTTTTTTGCCATCCCAGCGTCCAGCTTCATCTCCTTACACAGCCGCATGCCATAGTCTTCGTCGGCCAAAAAACAGTGGGCGGCATGGCGGTACTGGATGTTGGGCGTGGTGCCCATCATATTGCGGCAGGTGTTCTCCACCAGCACCTGCTTCTGGGCGTCGCTCATCAGCCGGTACAGGTCGCCCGCCTGCTTGAAGCAATCGTCGCTCAGGTCGTTCTTGGGCTCGTAGTGGTAGATGTCCCCCCGAACGGGCAGCGGAGGCTCCAGCGCGCGCTCGGGATTGTCATCCCATTCGCCGTAGCTGTTGGGCTGGTAGTGGATCATCCCGCCGTAGTTGCCATCCACACGCATGGCACCATCGCGGTGGTATGAGTGCACCGGGCATCTTGGCTGGTTCACGGGGATCTGGTCCTTGTTCACGCCCAGGCGGTAGCGCTGCGCGTCCCCGTAGGAGAACAGCCGCCCCTGCAGCAGCTTGTCGGGCGAGTGACCGATGCCCGGCACCACATTGGCGGGGTTGAAGGCCGCCTGCTCCACGTCGGCGAAGTAGTTCTCGGGGTTGCGGTTCAGTTCCAGTTCCCCCACCTCGATGAGCGGGAACTCCTTGTGGCTCCAGATTTTTGTGATGTCAAAGGGGTTGTAGGGGAAGTTGTCTGCCTGCTGCTCGGTCATGATCTGCACGCAGAACTGCCAGCGGGGATATTCACCCCGTTCGATGGCTTCGAATAGGTCGCGCTGGTGGCTCTCGCGGTCGCGTCCGACCAGCTCCTCCGCCTCCTGGTCGGTCAGGTTCTGGATGCCCTGCCGGCAGACCAGATGGAACTTGACCCAGTGGCGCTCGTTCTTCTCGTTGTAGAAGCTGAAGGTGTGGCTGCCAAAACCGTGCATGTGGCGGTAGCTGGACGGGATGCCCCGGTCGCTCATCGTGATGGTGACCTGATGGAACGCCTCAGGCAGGCTGCTCCAGAAGTCCCAGTTGTTCTGGGGCGAGCGCATGTTTGTCTTGGGGTCGCGCTTCACAGCGTGGTTCAGGTCCGAAAAACGCAGCGCATCGCGCAGAAAGAACACCGGCGTGTTGTTGCCCACAAGATCCCAGTTGCCTTCCACTGTGTAAAAGCGCACCGCGAACCCGCGGATGTCCCGCTCGGCGTCGGCGGCGCCGCGCTCGCCCGCCACGGTGGAGAACCGCACGAAGGTCTCGCACTCGTTGCCCACCTTTTCAAACAGTTTTGCCTTCGTGTACTGTGTGATGTCCCCGGTCACCCGAAAGGTGCCAAACGCGCCGCTGCCCTTGGCGTGCATACGACGCTCGGGTATCACCTCCCGGTCAAAATGGGCCATCTTCTCCAGGAACCACACATCCTGCAGCATCATGGGGCCGCGTTCCCCTGCGGTGAGCGAATTTGTGTTGTCGGCCACCGGCGCACCGCTGGTATGGGTCAATTTTTCCCTGCTCATCATTTTCACCTCATTTGCAAAATTTGGGTTGTTTTATATACGGTGTGATGTTACGCTTTTGCTGATAGACCCTTCCCCTTTTCGCGGCTGTCTGTTACAATTATCTCACCCCCCACGGGCGCATTTTGTCAAAGCATGGCGTTCTGCCTTTCGCGTCGGCAATTCCCTCCTTCGCCGTGCCATGTTACTTGTTTCGATCCTGCTTTTCATTTCACATCATTGTCCTTCGGGCCATTCTCAAAACACCCAACGGAGGTATGTTATGGACACCGCCGCACAGCTGGATCAGATGACCCGCGCGCGCTGCCACAAAAACGCCGCCGCCTGCACGACAGCGGAGCTATACCCCGTGCTGCTGGATTTTGCAAAACAGCGCATGGCCCATCTTGCGCCCATCGGCGGCAAGCGACGGGCGTACTATCTTTCGATGGAATTTTTGATGGGGCGGCTGTTGGCCTGCAACCTTTTGAACTTGGGCCTGTACGGCGCCGTGGACGACTGGCTGCGTACAAACGGTCTCTCCCTTGCCACCGTGGAGGACGCCGAGCCCGAGCCCTCCCTGGGCAACGGGGGCCTCGGCCGTCTGGCCGCCTGCTACCTGGACGCTGCCGCCAGCCTATCGCTGCCGGTAGAAGGCGTAGGCCTGTGCTATCACTTTGGCCTGTTCCGTCAGACATTCCGCCACAACAAGCAGGTAGCGCTTCCTGGCCCGTGGATGCAGGTGGATTCCTGGCTGCAGGCCACCAGCCGGCAGTACACCATCCCCTTCGGTTTCGGCAATGTGCGGGCGGTGATGCGTGATATTTCTCTGCCCGGATACCACGCCGGCGCCGGTAGCCTGCACCTGTTCGACCTGGCCACCGTGGACGAAAGCCTTGTACGGCCCGGCGGCATCGAGTTTGATAAAACGGCCGTGGACAGGAACCTCACCCTCTTCCTCTATCCGGACGATAGTGACGCGGACGGCCGCCTGCTGCGGGTGTACCAGGAATATTTCCTCTCCTCCTGCGCCGCGCAGTTCATCCTGGACGAGGCGGTGCGCCGGGGCAGCAACCTGCGCGACCTGCCGGACTACGCCGTGGTGCAGATCAATGACACACACGCCAGCCTCGTCATCCCCGAGTTCATCCGCCTGTTGGCGGAAAAGGGCCTGTCGATGGACGAGGCCATCACCGTGGCTGGCCACCTGTGCGCCTATACCAACCACACCATCTTGGCCGAGGCACTGGAGCGCTGGCCGCTCTCCTCCATCCAGACAGTGGCGCCCGCGCTCGTGCCCATTCTACGTGAGCTGGACATGCGCGTTAAGAACAAGTATTCTACAGCTTCCCTCGCTATCATCGATAAAAAAAACACGGTCCACATGGCCCGTATGGACATGCACTACGGCTTCTCGGTGAACGGGGTGGCCGCCCTGCACACCCGGATTTTGGAAGAGAGCGAACTGAAACCCTTTTATAGAGCCTACCCGGAAAAGTTCTCCAACAAGACGAACGGCATCTCCTTCCGCCGGTGGCTGCTGGCGGCTAACCGCCCGCTGGCTTCCTATATCGAATCCCTCATCGGGCCGGATTTTAAACGCGACGCATCGGAGCTTGAAAAGCTGGCCGCCTGTGCGGAAGACCCCGCCGTGCGGCAGCAACTGCTTTTGCTGAAGACCCAAAGCAAGGAACGCTTGTGCGCCTTCCTGCGCGAAAACGCCGAGGCCAAAACCGACCCCGCCTGGGTGTTCGACATCCAGGCAAAGCGCCTGCACGAATATAAGCGCCAGCAGCTGAACGCACTCTGGCTCATCAAAACATATCTCGATATCAAGGCCGGTATCCGCCCCCCGCGCCCCGTGCTCTCCGTGTTCGGGGCAAAAGCCGCCCCGGCCTACGTCATCGCACAGGACATCATCCACCTAATCCTCTGCCTGTCCCGGCTCATTGGGCAGGACCCGGAGGTGCGGCGGCACCTGCAGGTGGTGATGGTACAGGACTATAATGTCAGCGCCGCCGAAGCGCTCATCCCCGCCTGCGACATCAGCGAGCAAATCTCCCTCGCTTCCAAAGAAGCCAGTGGCACCGGCAACATGAAGTTCATGTTGAACGGCGGCGTAACGCTGGGAACGATGGACGGTGCCAACGTAGAGATCGCGGAGCTCGTCGGCCCTGGCAACATCTATATCTTCGGCGAGGGCAGCAGCGCCGTCCTGCGCCACTACCGGCAGAAGGACTACGACCCCCTGCCCTACTACCAGCAGGAGGAGATCGGTCGTTTGGTAGACTTTATCGTGGGGCCGGAGCTGCTGGCCATTGGCGATCGCGCCTGCCTTGCCCGCCTGCATCGCGAGCTCATCGCCAAAGACTGGTTCATGACCCTGCTGGACGCACAGAGCTACTTCGCCACAAAGACCCGTATGCTGGCCGATTATGAACAACGTGACGCATGGGCGCGCAAGATGCTGGCCAACATTTCCCACGCCGGCTTTTTCTCGGCAGACCGCGCTGTGGCTGAGTACAACCGGGACATCTGGCAGCTGAAGCCGGACGCAACCTGACGTCTTTCGAACCCCAACAAACTTCCCTTCGCTTTGCGCTACTACCTGATTATAATGGTCGTGAGCCAAGGAGCCGTCATGGATCGTATATATAGTTGGACAGGCTTTTTGGCGCGCAACATCTCGCATCGAGGAAAGGAAGTTTACAATGAAAAAACCAATCGTGTTCGCAGCATGTGCTTTGATGGCATTGGCCCTTGCCGCTTGTGGCGGCAGCGCTTCCAGTTCCGGTTCCACTTCCGTCCCACCCACCCCGCAATCCGGCGCAACGTCCACCCCAGCGTCGGACGATTCGCAGGCGGAGGTACCCAACCCCATTACCGAGCATGAAACCATCGAAGAGGCCGAGCAGGCCGTCGGGTTCAGCTTCAAGGTCCCCGTCCTGCCCGACCAATATGCCCAAACGGGCCTCAGCACCATCGACGGCAAGGTCGCTGAGGTGGATTTTGCTAGCGACAGCGGCTTGGACACCGTCACCTACCGCGCGGCAAAAGGCTCGGGGCCCATCGACGGCGACTACAACAAGTATCCTGAAGAAGACATCGTCGCCATCGGCTTATACGAAGTATACACGCGCGGCGCAGACGGCCAGGTAAGCGTAGCCGCCTGGGAGGACGAGGGCATGAGCTATTCGCTGGCTTTCGACCCCGCCGCGGATCCCTCTCTTCTCAAGGAGATCATTGAGAGCTTGCAATGACCTTGATCCCTGCCGCTGTGCGGCAGCAACCGATTCGCTATAAACCCAGTGTGGAGGTATCCGATCTTGAAGAATGAACAATCGCGCCCTGACGAGCA
>JAVBQQ010000023.1:0-8294 GCA_031548875.1 Oscillospiraceae bacterium | reverse complement strand
GTGGAATCATACCAGAATCGCGCGCGCGTTGCACCGCGCGCGCGAAAGCCCGGACTTAGAGATCAGCATCGAGGTCGCCGTCGCCGACGCTCTTTTCGACCCGCAGAGCCACCACCCGGCGGCGCACCATCTCCAGCACGGTCAGCTTGAGGCCCTCGTATTCGAACTGCTCGCCCCCGTGGGCCAGGCGGCCCAGCCGCTCGGTGACCCAGCCGCCCACGGTGAGCGAGGCGGACTCGCCCTCCAGGCCGAAATGGGCAAAGAAATCGTCTACCGGGGTGCCGCCGCGCACCAGCCAACTGCCGTCGGGGTTTGGTTCAATATCGCTGACGATCTCGTCGTGCTCGTCCCAGATCTCGCCCACCAGCTCTTCCACGATATCCTCGATGGTGAGGATGCCCATGGTGCCGCCGAACTCGTCCACCAGGACGGCCATGTGCGTTTTTTTCTGTTGCAGCTCGCGCAGCAGGGTAGGCAGGCGCACGCCCTTAGTAATAAACAATACGGGGCGGATGATGTCGGAGAGCGCCCCACCCTTGTGCAGCACGGTGTAGCTGAAGTCCTTTTCCAGCACCACGCCCAGGATGTGGTCGAGGCTTTCTTTGTAGACGGGCAGGCGGGAGTAGCCGGTCTCGTGGAAGAGACTGGCGATATGCTCGTGCGTGTCCTCCTCATCGAATGCGCAGATATCCACGCGGGGGGTGTAGATGTCCGCCGCCTCCAGGTCGTCGAATTCGATGACCGTGCGGATCATCTCCTCCTCCTGCGCGTTGATGCCGCCGTCGCGGGCCACCTCCTCCACATAGGTGAGCAGTTCTTGCTGGGTGGCCGCAGAGGCGCCTTCCACGCGGAACAGCCGCACGATGAAGCGCTTCCAGGCGGCAAACAGCCAGTTGACGGGCGTGAGCACCACCATGCAGACACCAAGTGGCCGCGCGGCGAACAGCGCGAAGCGCTCGGGGCTTTCGCGGGCCAGTGTTTTGGGCGAGATCTCGCCAAACAGCAGCACGGCGATGGTCATCACCACGGTGGAGATGGTGACGCCCAGGTTGCCCCAAAAACCCACGAACAGCGAGGTGGCCAGCGCCGTGGAGAGGATGTTGACGATGTTGTTGCCAATGAGCACTGAGGAGAGGAACTCGTCGTAGCGGGCAGTGATGGCGAGCGCCTTTGCGGCGCGCGGATCTCCGTCGTCGGCCATGCTTTTGAGGCGGATGCGGTTGAGCGAGGAGTAGGCGGTCTCGCTGGCCGAGAAAAAGGCGGAGAGAAAAAGCAGCACAACCAGTGCCGCGATAAGGGTGATACTGCCGGCGGTCATGGATGGTTACCGTCCTTCCTGGTTGCAGGTTTGCAGGGATATGTGTACACAGTATACCACGGATGAACGGCAAAGTGGGCGAAAAAGCGCGGGAGAGATGCAAAAAACCTGTTTTAGGCGGCCGGACGTGGTTGCTCGCCGCCGTGGATAATGTTGAAATGCTGACGCGTTTGAATGGAAATGTGATATAATGATGGCAAAGTATGTGCGACTTGGAAAGTTGAGGTCAGTATCCAGGCGGCAAGGAAGGGGCAACGGATGGGACTGGGAGACTGGGTACTGCTCATCCTCGACGTCGTCGCCTTTGCGCTCTCGCTCATCATCGGCTGGCAGCTTATCTACCACCACTCCAAGTTCCCGGACACGAGCGTGGGCTACCATTTCTCCAGCGCCATGCGGGACGAAAAGCGCTGGGAGTGGGCCAACGTGTGCGCCGGGCGGCTGTCCATCCTGCTGGGTGTGGTGCTGCTCTTGGTGCTGCCAGCGCTGGTGCGGGTGCTGGGGGCCAGCCTTGTGGTCGACCTCATCGTCTTTATTGCAGCTGCGTGCGCGTGGGCGGCGCTGGTGGTTTTTCTGCCAGACAGGCTGCTGCGCCGCAAGTTTGGGGACAAATAGCTCGCCGGGGCGGGTGGCGCCAAAAAAGAGAAGGGGCTCCCTGCGGGGAGCCCCTCTTGTGCGTATTGAAAGAGACGTGTCTACCGCCGTTGGGCGCGGTAGACCTTTTTGCGGGGCGCGGGCCGGCCGGTTGGCGCACTTGCGGCTGTATTGCCCGCGCTGGCGGGCGGGCGCAACAGCCAGAAGACCAGCAGCCCGGCGCCCGCGCCGATGAGCAGGTCGCCGATGCTGGCGAAGCCGAGACTCCACCCGCCTGCGCCGATGTAGAGGACGTCGCCCAGAAAGGCAAGGCGGGTGGCGGTCGTTTGCAGCGTGTAGCCAAACACCTCGCCGGCCGCCAGCTGCGTGGCCTGGGCGGGCGATATGTCGGCCAGTAGGCGTCCAGCCACCGGCATGGCGCCGCCGTTGGTCAGGATGACAGCAGCGTTGGCCAGGGTGCCTGCGCCGAACACCCACGGCCACACCTGCCCAAGTTTCCCGCGCGGCCCGCGTGTGGGCAGCAGGTTGAGGACGACGAAAGCGAGGAGCAGCCCGTACCGCAGTAGGGCCACACCCATCTGCCAGGCGGGGAGCGGTGCGAGGGCGACCAGAGTGGCCGCCGGCACCCATGCCGCCGCGCCCTGTGCGACGAAGGAGAGGATACACAGCCACAGCCCGCGCAGGCCATGCCGGCCCAGATTGGAAAAACGCCCCCGCGCCAGCAGGCCGGTAACGATACCTGCCACGACGAATACAAGCAGGATCATATGAGCATCTCCAATTGCAGCTCGGGGCTGGATTCCACCTCCGCGGTGTCCAGCTTGGGCAGGATGCGCAGGAAAATATCCACTACCTCGGGATGCAGCTGGGTTCCGGCCACCATACGCAGCCGCCCGGCGGCCACGGCGGGGTCCATGCCGGCGCGGTAGGGGCGGTTGCTGGTCATGGCGTCGTAGGTGTCGGCCACGGCCAGGATGGCCGCCGACAGGGGCAGCTCTTCGGGCAGGTCGTTGGTGGGGTAGCCACTCAGGTCGTAGCCCAGGTGGTGGTAGAGCACGCCGTCGCCTACGGTGTGCGAGAAGTGAACACTCTGGATAATCTTCTGCCCGATGATGGGGTGGCGGTGGATCTCGGCCAGCTCGTCGTCGGTCAGATCGCCGGGTTTGGCAAGCACCTGGTCGTTGATGCCGATCTTGCCCACGTCGTGCAGCAGGGCGGCCTTTGTCACGTCCTCCACGAAGCCGTGGGGCATGTGCATGGCCTCGGCGATGCTGCGGCTGTAATAGGCCACGCGCATCGAGTGGCCGCGGGTGTAGTGGTCCTTGGCGTCGATGGCGTTGCACAATGACGCAATGGTGCGCATGTTCATAGCGTGGCTGTCGTGGTACAGCTTGAACGAGTGGCGGGCCATGAGCAGCGGCGCCATCATGAGGATGACGAACAGGTACCCCTGCGAGGAGCGCAGCAGGATGCCCAGCAGGATGCCCAGCGGCACCGTGCACAGGATGTTGGGCAGCAGGCCGCCGATGCTTTTGGCTACGAGTTGGGCGAAATGGCGGCCGACGCCCAGGTAGAAATAAACGAAAAAGATAAGGAAATTGGCAAGGATGAGCACCAGTGCGAACAGTACGGCAAGCAGCAGCATGCGCACCGATACGAGGCTTGCGGGGTCGAGGCCGGCAAGGTCGAACAGGGCGCCCACGACAGTCATGGATATGGTGACATTGGCGGTGTTGAACAGTTCTTTTAGCGGCGAGCGCACGAAGGGATAGTAGAGAGCGCGGCGCTCGGGATCCCACAGAAGGCTGCAAAAACTGGACGCGAGGAAGAGCAGCACGGCGATGGAGTAATGGCTGGTGATGGCGGCAGCCAGCACCGGCACGAAGCTGATATCCATAGCGCGGCCGGCGCCGATGTAGATGGGCAGCATGCGGCAGACGACCATGAGCGCAAAGAGCAACAGGCTGTACATCCAGGCCTGGGTGCCAAGCGCAAGAAAATGGGGGGCCGACTGCAGGGCGCAGAACACGGCGCACCAGACACCCGCGATGACCGCGAATATCATGTATAACCGTTGTCTCCTTGCCATCAGCCGGTCCCCCATTTTGCAAAATCAAATCTGGCGAAAAACCCGCGCGTGTGCGCGGTGCCGGGCGTTGGCCGCGTTACCGCGCCCGGCGTGCCACAAAGGCAGTGTGTTCCGAAAACGGATGCAATCAGGTCACTTTAAAGAAAGCGCCGCTCGCAATCACCATCGAAGCGATGGCAGCCAGAACGTACAGTGCTCTGCGCAGTTTCATTAGATATAGCCTCCTTGGGAGTTCTCTGCTCCGCCGCTGTGCACACCCTGTGGGATGCGCGGGAGCAGGCTATATCCGCTTCGCTTTGCCAGATTTGATGGATGCCAAATTTGGGTGTTTTGGTATTTTTCGTGTGTTATCGATACGCGCCGGGCGCGGGGAGAACGGCGCGAGGGAGAATATGGGCCTAGCCGGGCAGCACGGCCAACCGCCGGTTGAGCGCCGCAAGCACGCTGTGTACTACCGCCACGTCTTGGTCCTGCTCGGACACCGCGCTGCCCACGTAGCTTTGGTCCCCCGCAGGGCTGTACACCTGGCAGATGACGATGTTGCGTCCAAACAACGAAACCACCTCCACACCCGAAAGCTCGAAGGGGGTAGAGGTGGTTTTTGCAATGGCGTCAAGGCAGGCCAGCGCGACCGTGCGCCGGCGGGAATAGGCGGTATTGGTGCCCGTGGCACCGCCATGCAGCAAGCAGCCACCCTTGTACAGGGTGACCTCGACATGCAGCCCTTTGCCGGCGGTGCGCGTGGAAACGCCCTCCAACACTAGGCGGAAGCCCATCTGTTCGGCTATTTCGGGGCGCAGCTGTGCCACGCTGACCGTTTGATGGTCCACCTCCAGGCCGAACTGGCTGGCCAGCGCGCTTTGCACATCGCGCACGATGGCCTTGGGCCGTTTGTCGGTGGTTGTGAGAATATGGATTTCTTCGATTGCGCCGCTGTCGCCCGGCACGATATGCGCGCCGAGCACCCCAGCCAACCGGCACAGAAGTTCCTTGTACTCCTGTACGCTCGCGGTTTCCTTCAAAACGCATCATCCCCCAGTTTGATACGCAGTACTGCCGTGCGTTGGATTATTCAACTTTTTTACTTTTTGATGGAATTTTGTAGTGCAACAATGATTTAATCTTACAAAGTCTTGTGAAAATTGTCAATAAAAAAATCCCACTGCGGCATGCGGGAAAGAAAGAAAGGAAGACACATTGCGTGATGTTTTGGCGTAGTATCTGAGGTTTATTGTGATTTTGGCAAATTTTGTACCCGGCTGGCGCTTTGCGGCAGATAGAAGAATGCGCAGGTTTTGCAGAAAGCGGGGCTGCAGGCGCCGTTCATCCGCCTGCGGGGAACAGCTCGACGTAGTGGGGGTGGATGTCCGCGTAGCTGCCGTCCGGCAGCAGAAACCCGCCGGGAATGGCCGCGAGACGTGTAAAACCCAGCTTTTTATACAACTGCAAGGCGGCCGAGTTGCCCTCCACGACGGCGTTTAACTGCAGCAGACGGAAGCCCGCGCGGCGGGCGGCGTCCAGTGAATCGCGCACGAGGGCTTCGCCCACGCCGCGGCCGCGGCAGGCGCCGGACACCGCGTAGGTGGTGTTGCCGATATGGCCGCACCGGCCCACGTTATTGGGGTGCAGGATGTACAGGCCGGCGATGCCGCCCTCCAGTTCGGCCACGGCGGCGTGGGTCTGCGCGGAGAAGAACGCCTCGGCGGGGCGCTCTTCGTCGGTGCCGGGCGTGGGTGGAACGGGGCGGCCGGCTTCCCAGCGGTTGGCCAGTGGCACCGTTTGCGGAAAGGCGAGCCCCGCCTGCACGATCTCGTTCCAGATGGCCGTCATGGCGGGCAGGTCGGCCGGGCGGTAGGGGCGCACGGTGAGGGGCATGGCAAAGGGCTCCTTTCTCAAGGGTTGGATGCTGGACTTGCCTGCAAAGGCAATTGCCGTGCAGCGGCGGGGCCGCATCTACAGGTGGTGCTGGCGGCGTTCCTTGCGCTGCGCTGCGCGCAGAACACCCTTCTCCCACTCCACCCGTTCCTCGGGGGTGGAAAGCTCCAGCCGGGGCACCCGAGCGGGCTTGCCGGCGTGGTCCAGAGCCACGTAGGTGATGTAGGCGCGGTTGGCCATCTCGTACTCGCGGCCGGGGTGTTCGATGAAGGTGTCCACCCGCACCTCCATGGACGAGTTGCCCACGTGGGTGACGCAGCCCTTGAGCAGGATGATCTCACCGGCGTTGATGGGCTTTTCGAAGCTGAGGTAATCCACTGAGGCGGTGGTGCATTCCATACCGCTGTGGCGGATGGCCACGATGCCGCCCACCACGTCGATCCAGGCCATCAGCTGGCCGCCGAACAGGCGGCCGCGCGCGTTGTAGTGTTGGGGCATCACGACCTGGATCTGCTGTACGCTGGACCAGCTGACCGGGCGGGAGAGTTCTTGCATAGGGGAGGTACCTCCGATGTGTTGTATGCGCGGCCTCTTTTGGCAGGACGCATGTAGTTTCCGGTGCCTATTGTACCACAAAAATACGCCCGGGGCGCGCATGAAGTGGGACGAAGGAACGGAAAAAATAAAAAATGCGATTTTTCGATGCATATGGGGTTGCAATTTCGAAAAAAACGATTATAATACATATGTTAAAACAAATGGTAAATATGCTGGGGTACATGCGGTACCTGCGGCAACCGGCTTACAGGCCCGAGCCAGGGAATGGGCGAGGGTGAGAGGTGAAGGAGCGAAGGAAATGATGAAGAAGATAGTGAGTGCGCTGCTGTGTGCCTGCCTCGTGTTCACGTTCGGGGCGGGCAGCGTGTCCGCCGCCCGGCCGTCGGATGGGCAGGCGAGGGCGGCGCTGACGGCGCAGGCGAGCCTTACCTACATCTGGCCGATGCCGCAGACGACGGCCATCAGCCAGTATTATTCGGAGTATCATACGGCGTTGGACATTCCCGGCACCAAGCTGAACGTGCTGGCCTCGCGGGGCGGCAAGGTGTGGCGGATCTACTCGGGCTGCACCAACCTGAGCGGCCTTGCCACCGGGAAGACCTGCGACAAGCGCACAGCCTGCAAGCCCAAGTGCAACGGCAGCACCACCCAGGGATACTACTACGGCTACTGCAACGAGGGCTACGGCAATGCGGTACTCATCGAGCACAGCGACGGCAGCATTGCGGCCTATGCGCACCTGGACACCATCACCAGCGGCATCAAGCTGGGCGCCACGGTGAAGCAGGGCGACCTGCTGGGCAAATCGGGCAGTACCGGGCGCAGCACGGGGGCCCACCTGCACTTCGAGATGCGCAAAAAAGGCTTCTGGTTTTGGGACGGCGCCCCTGTGGACCCGCTGAAGTATGTGGCGCCCAAGCGCACGGTGTACAAGGTGCAGTCGGTGGCGATGAGCCAGGAAAAGTTCACACTGAACGTGAAAAAGACCCAGCAGCTGAAGGCCACTGCCGCCCCCGCCCGCGCCGAGAACCGGGGCGTTGTGTGGACAAGCAGCAATGTAAAGGTGGCCACGGTGGACGCCACCGGACTTGTGAAGGCGCTGAAGGCCGGCAAGGCGACGATCAAGGCCACGGCCAAGGATGGCGGCGGCGCACTGGGCAGCTGTGTGGTGACGGTGTTCCAGCCCACCACCGGTATTCTGCTGGACCAGGAGACAAAGACGCTGCGGGTGAAGAAGACGTTCCTGCTGACACCCACGATACTGCCGGCTGATGCGAGCAACAAAAACGTGGGCTGGACGAGCAGTAACCCCGCGATTGCCACAGTGGATGAGACCGGCAGGGTGAAGGGGCTGAAGACCGGTACCGTTGAGATCACGGCCAAGACGAAGAACGGCGGCCGTGTAGCCAGTTGCACGGTACGGGTGCGCCCGGCCGTTACGGAGGTGCAGCTGAGCCACAGCTACAAGACGGTGGCCAAGGGCAAGACCTCGCAATTGACGGCCACGGTGCTGCCCGCGAACGCGGCCATCAAGAACGTGACCTGGACGAGCAGCAAGCCGGAGGTTGCCAAGGTGGACAAAACCGGCAAGGTGACCGCGCTGAAGAACGGAAAGACGATCATCACCGTGACGACGAAGGATGGCAGCTACACGGCCAAATGTTCCCTCTACGTGGGCAGCCGGGTGGGCGCCGTGAAGCTGAACGTGAGCAAGAAGACGCTGAAGGTGGGCAAGAGCTGTACGCTCGCGCCGGTGTTCACGCCCGAAAAACCCGCCAACCGCACGGTGAGCTGGACGAGCAGCAACAAGAAAGTTGCCAAGGTGGACAAGAAGGGCAACGTGACCGCCTCCAAGAAGCG
>JAVBQQ010000018.1:0-42722 GCA_031548875.1 Oscillospiraceae bacterium | reverse complement strand
ATGCTTGCCTGCTTTTTTGTATTGTGGCATTGGGGTCTCAGGCCTTGCCGGCGCACCCCAGCACGTTTTTGATCTTGTGGGCGACCATCTCCTTCACGGCGGTGCGCGCGGGCGCAAGGTACTGGCGGGGGTCGAAGTGGCTGGGGTTCTCGGCCATGTACTTGCGGATGGCGGCCGTCATGGCCATGCGGATGTCCGAATCGATATTGATCTTGCATACGGCTTCGCCGGCCGCTTTGCGCAGCATCTCCTCCGGGATGCCGATGGCGTCCTCCATCTTGCCGCCGTACTGGTTGATCTCCTTCACGAACTGCTGGGGCACGCTGGAGGCGCCGTGCAGCACGATGGGGAAGCCGGGCAGGCGGCGGCCGATCTCTTCCAGGATGTCGAACCGCAGCTGCGGGTTCTGGCCGGGCTTGAACTTGTAGGCGCCATGGCTGGTGCCGATGGCGATGGCCAGCGAGTCCACGCCTGTCTTGGATACAAATTCTTCCACCTCATCCGGATGGGTGTAGGACGCGTCCTCGGCGGAGACGTTCACGTCATCCTCAATACCGGCCAGCTGGCCCAGCTCGCCCTCTACAACCACGCCCTTGGAATGGGCGTATTCCACGACCTTTTTGGTCAACTCGATGTTGTCGGCAAAGCTGTGGTGGCTGCCGTCGATCATCACCGAGGTGAAGCCGCCGTCGATGCAGGATTTGCAGATCTCGAAGTCGGCGCCGTGGTCCAGATGCAGCGTGATGGGCACGTTCGTCTCGATGAGCGCGGCTTCCACGAGCTTTGTGAGGTATGTGTGGTTGGCGTATTTGCGCGCGCCGGCGCTCACCTGCAGGATGACCGGCGCCTGCAGTTCCTGAGCGGCCTCGGTGATACCCTGCACGATTTCCATGTTGTTCACGTTGAAAGCGCCCACGGCATAGCCGCCAGTATAGGCTTTTTTAAACATCTCGGTGCTGGTTACAAGCATGTTGCATTCCTCACTTTTTCCTATTTTGGGTGCGCGGAGTGAACCGGGCACATTGTTAAAAAGTACACAAACTTATTTTAGCACGCGTGGGGCGGGGATGCAAGCGAAGGGTGGCGACGGCCTGCCGTTGGTTCGGCGTAGCGCCCGCTGCACCGCTGCTGGTTGTGTGCTATACTGGGACAAATAAGGGTGGACGGGAGCTTTTTATGCCGCACGACATCCATCTATCCATACGGGCGCTGGCCGAGTTCCTACTGCGGGCCGGCAGCATCGACGCGCGCTTCTCGGGCCTCGACCGGGGCGGCAAGGGCAGCCGTATGCACCGCCGCCTGCAGCGACAGGGCGGGGCGGACTACACGGCCGAGCTGCCCCTGGGCCTGGAGTTGGAGTTGGGCGATTTTGTCTACCACCTCTCCGGCCGGGCGGACGGTGTGCTGGAGACGGACGAGGGCCTTCTGGTGGATGAGATCAAAACCACCACGGCGCCGCTGGGGGCTATCGAAGAGGGGGACAACCCCGCCCACTGGGCGCAGGGCGCCTGCTACGCGCATATCCTGTGCGAGCAGCGGGGCTTGCCCGGCTGCGGCGTGCGCCTGACCTACGCCAACGTAGACACCGGCGAGGTGAAGCGATTCCTGCGCGACTATACGTCCACGGAGCTGGCGGATTTTGTGCATGGCCTGCTGGGCGGCTACGAGCGGTGGGCCAGGCTGACCGTAGAGTGGAAGGAAAAACGGGATGCATCGCTACGGGCGCTGGCCTTCCCGTTCGGGGCCTACCGCGACGGCCAGCGCAAGATGGCCGTGGGCTGCTACAACACCTTCCGTGATGGCGGGCGGCTGTTCGCCTGTGCACCCACCGGCATCGGCAAGACGATGTCGGCGCTCTTCCCCGCCATGAAGGCACTGGGCGAGGGGCACGGCGGGGGTATCTTCTACCTGACTGCCAAGACTGTGGCCCGCGCGGCCGCGGAGGACGCCCTCTCCCTGTTGCGCACCAACAGCAGTTGCAGCAACAACGGATGCGGCAGAGGGGAGAAGGATGGGAACGGGCTGCACTTCCGCAGCCTGACGCTGACCGCCAAGGACAAGGTGTGCTTTTTGGAGGAGCGGATGTGCACACCGGAGGCCTGCCCCTACGCAGAGGGCTACTATGACCGGCTGCGCGACGCGGTGTATGAGATCTTGCAGGGGGAGTGCGCGCTGGACCGCGCGGCGCTGGAGGAGGCCGCAAAAAAGTACCGTCTCTGCCCGTATGAGCTCTCGCTAGACCTGGCCGAGTGGTGCGACTGCGTGATCTGTGACTATAACTACCTGTTCGACCCGGTGGTGCGCCTGCAGCGCTTTTTTGAGGGCAGAAACCGGCAGTGGCTGTTTTTGGTGGACGAGGCGCACAATCTGGTGGACCGCAGCCGCGACATGTACTCCGCACAGCTGCGCAAGGGTGATTTTCTCGCCTTTAAAAAGCTGTTGCCCGCGCAGCACAAGGCGCTGCACCGGGCGCTGGGGGCAGTGAACAAGGCGTTCCTCGCGCTGCGCAGGCAGTGCGAGACGGCGGAAGAAAAGGCCGTGGTGGCAAGATGGGCGGCGCAGGCCGGAGAGGGCGTCCTGCGGCAGGGCGAGATGCCCGAAGGACTACAGCAGCCGCTGGAACGGTTTGCGGCGGCCACCGAAAATTTCCTCGACGAGCACCGTGGCGCCGCCTGTGAGAAGGAACTGCTGGCGCTCTACTTCGAGGTATTGTTCTACCAGAAGATAGCCGACCTGTACGGCGACAACTACGAGACGCTGCTCTACAGGCGAGGGGGCGAAGTGACGGTGCGGCTGCTCTGCCTGGACGCGGCGGACTATCTGGACGAAAGCCTGGCCGCCGGGCGGGCAGCGGTGCTCTTTTCGGCCACGCTGCAGCCGCTGCCCTACTACCGCGAGACGCTGGGTGGCGGGGAAGGTGCAAAGCTGCTGGCGCTGGGCAGCCCGTTCGAACAGGGGAGGCTGGGGCTGTTCATCGCCGACGGCGTGAGCACCAAATATGTCGATCGCCCGGCCAGCCTGCTGCCGGTGGCCGACCTGCTGGCGGGCATGGTGGCCGCGCGGGCGGGCAACTACATCGCCTATTTCCCCAGCTACAGCTACATGCGGCAGGTGGAGGAGGTGTTCAGCCGGCGCTGGCCAGATGTGCCCACATTGGTGCAGGCCGCCGGTATGGACGAGGCGGAGCGGGAGGCGTTCCTGGCGTCCTTTGCGGCGGGACACCCAGAGGAAGGCGAAGAGGCCACCGCTCCGCTTTTGGGTTTTTGCGTGCTGGGCGGCCTGTTTGCCGAAGGGGTGGACCTGCCGGGCGAGCGGTTGGTGGGCGCGGCTGTGGTGGGCGTGGGCCTGCCCCAGATGGGCCCCGAGCCGGATGCCCTGCGCGCCTATTATGACGAGCAGAACGGCAGCGGCTTTGAGTACGCATATCAATTTCCCGGCATGAACAAGGTGCTGCAGGCGGCGGGACGGGTCATCCGCACGGCGGAGGACGTGGGCGTGGTGCTGCTCATCGACAGCCGGTTTGGCACGGCGCGCTACCGGCAGATGTTCCCTGCGCATTGGAGCCACTGGCGCCGTGTGGGCGGCCAGACACTGCCTGCGGAACTGGCGGCGTTCTGGCGCGCGGCGGCGCGGGGAAAGCTGCTTGACGCGGCGGGGATGCATCCCCAAAAGGAGGAGCAAAAAAATGCGGAAGAAAACGCTTGAATCGGGTGTCGGCGTCATCGCGGTGGTGCGTAGGGAATCGGGGGAGGAACCGCTGCTGCGAAGTGGGCGGGCTGCACTGGACCTCATGGTTGACCTTGCATATGAAGACAATTGCGAACGTATGGCAATGTATGCCGAGGATGTGGATGCGGATTTTTTCAAGCTGGGCACCGGCCTTGCGGGCGAGGTGCTGCAAAAGTTTGTGAACTATGAAAAAAAGCTGGCCATCATCGGGGATTTTTCAGGCTATGACAGCAAACCGCTGCACGATTTCATCTATGAGTGCAACAAGGGGAAGGATATCTTTTTTGTGGCCACGGAAGCGGAAGCTGTACAGCGGTTGGGCGCCGCGCGCTGAGGGTTGATGCCGGTGCAAAAAAAGGCGCGGGTGCATGTTTCTGCTCGCGCGCCGGCGTTCTGCGGCAAAAAACGCAAAAATCCCCGGCAGCCAGGTGGAAGGCTGCCGGGGATTTTGTTGTGTTTATTGCCGCGCCCTAAACAAGATACAGCTGCTGCATGCGGGCGGCTGTGAGGTCGTCCACGCCCAGTCCCTCGCGCACAAAATTTTCGAAGGAACCGTACTCGCGGTGGGCAACATAGTACGCGTGCTCCAGGTATTGCTGCTTGACGCCCAGCGCCGTCGCGATGCCGGCAAGGTGGGCCTCGTCGGCGCCCTCGCGGCGGGCGCGCTCCAGCATCATGCGGTTGGCCTCGGCGCGCAGCTCGTTGGTCTTCAGGTAGTCGGCCAGAATGTCCTCCCGCGAGGCGCCCAGGATGGTGAGCAGCACAGCGGCGGCTACGCCGGTGCGGTCCTTGCCTGCAAAGCAGTGGATGACGCACGCCCCTTCGTCCAGCGCGGCCAGCAGTTCCACCATGCGGCGGAAACCGGCCTGCGCCTCGGGGTCCGTCACCATCAGCTCGTAAGACATGCGCATGAAGTTGTCCATCGAATCGGGATGGGTCATCAATTCGTCCAGCCGCCCGGCGGAGGGCGCGTGGACGCCCATATCCCGCATGATGTCGATGCTGTGGTAGCAGGCGCCGGGAACACCATCGTCGGGCCGGCCGTTGCGCTCCCCCTCGCCGCGCAGGTCGATGATGCAGCGCAGGGTGTATTCGTCCGCCAACGTTTCGATGTCCCCCCGGGTGAGGCCCACAAGCTCGCCCGAGCGCAGCAGCCTGCGTGGGGCCACCCGCCGCCCGTCCTGCCCGGGGATGCCGCCAAGGTCTCGGAAATTTTCTGGTTTTTCTAGCATGGAATGCACCGCCTATTCATTGTGTATACAAATAATAGTGTACCAGATTGACGGTGCGCATTCAAATGGCCCGCAGCAAAAGCCGCGGGCCATGGTTTTCAAGGCTTGTGGTGCTTTGCCTCGGGCATCTCGTCGCCCGCGCGTTCGCGGCGCAGCCTGCGTTCGGCTTCGCGTTCCTCGCTTTCGGCCTGCTGGGAAACGGCGCGCGCTTGCATCATGATATCTTCGTCCTTTTCGGCGCCGCGCTTGTGTTTGATGTATTTGTCCGAATAGAATTGCCTGCCCATGGATGCACCTCCTGTGTGGTTGTGGCCTGCGTTTGGGATGCCGGGAAAAGAGACGCTTCGGCACAACCATATTGTACCAGCCGGACGGCGGGAAAACTGGCGCAATTTGCGGTGCCCGCAAGAGCGGCGCGCGTGTTTGGCTGTTGTGCACAGTGCGCAGCTTGTGCGCCGCCCGTTTGGCGAAAATGGACAAAACAGGACATAAATAAATTTTGAATGTAGATGCTGTCACTGTTTTGTAATATTTACGTCGTTTTTTGCAACAAACCCGCGTTTAGAGGTGGTGGTGCGGGTTGACAAACAATGTGCGTGCGTGTATGATTACCTCGATACTTAGGTTCCCTAATTAGTTCACCTAATTAGGCGCCCAAACAAAAAGCAGGGCAGGGAACGCCCGCGGATACATTATAAAAGGAGTGCGGCTGCTGTGGAGCCATACGAAAACGCGCTGTATGACCTGCTGGTGGACATCTCCCGCGCGCTGGACCTGATCGAGCTGGAATGGCTGCGCCAGAGCAAGGACTTCGACCTGACGATGAGCGATATCCACCTGCTGGCCGCGCTGGAACCCACGCGCGAAAAACAGGGGAAAGCAAAAAAGCATGCCGGCAAAACCATCAGCGAGCTTTCGCAGATGCTGAACATCCGGCTGCCGTCGGTCACGCAGACGGTGAACAAGCTGGTGCAGAAGGGGTATCTGGAAAAGGTGAAGTGCAGCGACGACAAGCGGGTGGTGTATGTGAGCCTGACCCGCCTTGGCCAGAAAGCGGAACACGCCCATCGTTACTTCCACCGCAACATGACCCGCGCCATCACCGCAGACCTGGATGACAACGAGCAACGGGCGCTGCTGAGCGGCCTTTCCAAGCTGTATGGCTACTTCATGAGCACCCTGCCCCATCAGGAACAGGAAGCCTGACGTTTGCAGGCGTGCACAGTGCTTCCACTACATTTCCGCCAGAAAGGTACACGCGAATATGAGTTTTACCATTACCGGCACAGGCAGCGCGCTGCCGCCCCATGTTGTCACAAACGATGATATCGCCGCCGTGCTGGACACGAGCGACGAATGGATCCACACACGGACGGGCATCCGCCAGCGGCATGTGCTGCAGGGGGACGAGACGGTGACCGGCATCGCGCTGGAGGCCGCCCAAAATGCCTTGCAGGACGCCGGTGTGACTGCCGAAGAGCTGGACTTCATCCTGTGCGCCACCATCGGCGGCGATTACATTACCCCCAGCCTGGGCAGCGTGCTGCAGGCGGAGATCGGCGCCGAGTGCCCGGCCATGGACGTGAACGCGGCCTGCAGCGGCTTTATGTACGCGCTGGAGGTTGCCGCGGGGATGTTTGCCCGGGGCAGTGTGAAGAAGATGCTGGTGGTGGCCGCCGAGGGGCTTTCCCGCATCGTGGACTGGGGCGACCGCGCCACCTGCGTGCTGTTTGGCGACGGCGCCGCCGCCGTGGTGCTGGAGCCAGGCGACGACCTGCTCTACCTCCGGCTGACCAGCCAGGGCTGGGCGGAGCCGCTGCACTACCCCTTCCCCGAGGGCAACTGCCCCGGCAAAACGAACGTGGGGCACAAGTTCCTTGTGATGAACGGGCAGGAGGTGTACAAGTTTGCCGTGAACAATGTGGCAGCCAATGTGGAGAAGGCGCTGGCCGACACCGGCATCAGCAAGGACGAGATCGACCACGTGGTTCTGCACCAGGCCAACCTGCGCATCATCGAGGCCGCCCAGCGCCGCATCGGCATCCCGGCCGAGCGCTACACCACGAACGTGGGCGAGGTGGGCAATATCTCGGCAGTGAGCATTCCCATGCTGCTGGACAAGTGCAAGCGGGAGGGGCGCTTCGCCCCCGGCGACATGCTGCTCCTTGGCGGCTTTGGCGGCGGGCTGACAACCGGAACGGCCATTATGAAGTGGGGCGGGAAGTGAGACGCCCCACACCCAAACAAGGTTTGCAACAAAATGCAGATATATAATAAAAACAACAGAGGAGAAACCAACATGACGACACTGCAGCAGATTGAGAAGATCCTGGGCGAGTACAAGGAGATCGAGCCCGGCAGCCTGACCCCCGCCACCACCTTCGAGGAGCTGGAACTGGACAGCCTGGATCTGGTGGATATGGCTATGGCCTGTGAAGACGCCTTTGGCGTGAGCGTGGAAGTGGACGAGAACCTTAAGACCATCGGTGACCTGATGGCGCTTGTGGAGAAGAAATGAAATTAAATCGCGCAGTGTGCGCAGTTTAGACTGTTGTATTTCGAGCTGGTAAGGAGAACACGATGCTGAATTCACCCCTTTGCAAACTGCTGGACATCGACTACCCCATCATCCAGGGCGGTATGGCCTGGATTGCCGACGCGAAACTGGCCGCTGGTGTGAGCGAGGGCGGCGGGCTTGGCCTCATCTCGGCCATGAACGCCGACGCCGAGTGGTTGCGCGGGCAGATCCGCGAGGCCAGGGCGCTCACAAACCGCACCTTCGGGGTCAACATCATGCTGATGAGCCCCTATGTGGACGAGGTGGCGCAGGTCGTTATCGACGAGGGCGTGCAGGTGGTGTCCACCGGCGCGGGCAACCCCGGCAAGTACATGGAGGCTTGGCTGGCTGCGGGCATCACCGTGGTGCCAGTGGTGGCCAGCGTGGCGTTTGCAAGGCTGGTGCAGCGCAGCGGCGCCCACGCCGTTGTGGCCGAGGGCTGCGAGAGCGGCGGCCACGTGGGAGACCTGACCACCATGGCCCTGGTGCCGCAGGTGTGCGATGCCGTGGATATCCCGGTGGTGGCCGCGGGCGGTATTGCCGACGGGCGGGGTATGGCGGCGGCGTTCGCGCTGGGGGCCGTGGGCGCCCAGATGGGCACCCGCTTCCTGGTGGCCGACGAGTGCGGCGTGCACGAGAATTACA
The DNA here is from genome assembly GCA_031548875.1 of Oscillospiraceae bacterium. Taxonomy (GTDB): domain Bacteria; phylum Bacillota; class Clostridia; order Oscillospirales; family Ruminococcaceae; genus JAAYCI01. The sequence continues at coordinate 34,559 of JAVBQQ010000018.1, read as the reverse complement.
AGGAAAAGATACTGAAGGCGCGCGACATCGACACGATCGCAACGGGCAAGCGGCTGGGGCATCCGGTGCGCAGCCTGAAGAACAACTTCAGCCGCGAGTATTTCCGCAAGGAGTACGATTCGAGCGTGAGCGACGAAGATCTGGAGGCCCTGGGCACCGGCGCATTGCGCCGAGCCGCCGTGGAGGGCGACATGCGGGACGGGTGCGTTTTGTCCGGGCAGATTGCCGGCATGGTCACCCGCCGGCAGCCGGCGGCGGAGATCATCCGCGAGGTGTGCGGCGAGGCGGAAGAGATCCTGAAGGGGGCTTCGAAATGGGTAAAGTAGCATTTGTATTTGCGGGCCAAGGCGCCCAGACGCCCGGTATGGGCCGCAGCCTGTACGAGGGCAGCACCGCCGCGAAAGCGGTGTTCGAGATGGCCGACCAGGGCCGCCCCGGCACCTCGGTGCAATGTTTTGAGGGCACCCAGGAAGACCTTTCCATCACGGTGAACACACAGCCCTGCGTATTCACGGTGGACCTTGCCGCCGCCCGCGCCCTGCAAGAGGCGGGCGTGCAGCCCGACGGCGTGGCTGGTTTTAGCCTGGGCGAGCTTGCGGCGCTCACCTTTGCGGGCGCCTTTGCGGACGACCACGGCCTGTGGTATGTCTGCCGCCGGGCGTCGGCGATGCACAAGGCGGGCGAGGAGAACCCGAGCGGCATGGCCGCGGTGCTCAAGCTGAGTGACGCGCAGGTGGAAGAGGTATGCGGCAGGATAGACGGCGCGTGGCCGGCCAACTACAACTGCGAGGGCCAGCTCTCGGTGGCCGTGCGCAAGGACCAGATGGACGCCCTGTGCGCTGCCGTGCAGGAGGTGGGCGGCCGCGCAAAGCCGCTTGCCGTGTCGGGCGGGTTCCATTCGCCCATGATGGCCAGCGCTGCCGCCGCCTTCGAGGGTCTTTTGCAGGATGAGCAGATGAACCGCCCGCGCATCCCGGTGTATGCAAACCGCACGGCGCGGGTGTACGAGCACCCTTTCCGCAAGACGCTGGCGGAGCAGATCGAGAACCCGGTGCTGTGGAAGCAGACGATCGAGAATATGGCGGCCGACGGGTACGACACCTTCATTGAGGTGGGTCCCGGCAAGACGCTGGCCGGCCTTGTGAAGCGCATTCTGCCCGAGGCGGCGGTGTACAACGTGCAGACGATGGAAGACTGTGGGCAGGTGGCGCGGGAGCTGGCCGGGAAGGCCGACCAAAAGGGCGCCTGAATTTTTGGATAAAAAGAGCGTGCCGCCCTACGAAAAACGGCGGCCCGCAATAACGCAATAAAACAAACCGACCCAAAGGAGTACCTATGCGCGACGAGATGTGGTTTGGAACCGGCGTGGGTCCGGATGCGGCGCTGGCGGGCAAAACGGCCCTTGTGACGGGCGGCAGCCGCGGCATTGGCCGCGCGGTGGCGCTGCGGCTGGCGGCGGCCGGCGCCGAGGTGGCCGTGCTGTACGCGGGCAATGAGGCCGCCGCCGAAGAGACGATGCAGGCCATCCTGCCGCTGGGCGTCAAGGCGTCCGCCTACAAATGCGACGTGGCCGACTACGAGGCCAGCGCGGCCGTGGTGGAGAAGGTGCTGGCCGATTTTGGCGCCATCGACATCCTGGTAAACAATGCGGGCGTCGTGCGCGACAAACCCATCCTGGCCATGAGCGAAGAAGATTACGATACAGTGGTGGACACCAGCCTCAAGGGCGCGTTCAATATGATCCACCATCTCTGCCGCAACATGATGCGCCGCCCGGCGGGCCGCATCATCAACATGGGATCGGTGGTGGGCCTCACCGGCCAGAAGGGCCAGGCCAACTACGCGGCGGCCAAGGCGGGGCTTGTGGGCCTCACCAAGAGCATCTCGCAGGAGCTGGCCAGCCGCGGCGTCACCTGCAACCTCATCGCGCCGGGGTTCATCCAGTCGGACATGACAAGCGCGATGCCCGAGAAGGCCCGTGAGGCTATCTTGGGGGCCATTCCCGCCAAACGCCCCGGCACGCCGGACGACGTGGCTGAGCTGGTGGCCTTCCTGGCGGGCGAGGGCGCGGGCTACATCACCGGGCAGGTGATCTGCGTGGACGGCGGCTTGAGCGGCTATTAAAATGGAAGACAAACGGCGCGCAAAGGCGCGCCGGGTTACGAAGACACTACGATAGAGAGGAACAAGACGAATGCGCAGAGTAGTTGTGACAGGCATGGGCGCCGTGGCCCCCGTGGGGAACAATCTGGAGGATGCGTGGGCCTCCCTGGCCGCCGGTGAAAGCGGCATCGGCCCCATTACCCGCTTTGACAACAGCGACGGCAAGGTACAGGTGGCGGCCGAAGTGAAAGACTTCGACCCGCTTTTGTACCTCGAGAAGAGCGACGTGCGCAAGATGGACCTCTTCTCCCAGTATGCGGTGGCGGCGTCCCAGCAGGCCATGGACGCCAGCGGTATCGACGGGACGATCGCTCCCGAGCGTTTCGGCGTATACATCGGCAGCGGCGTAGGCGGCATCAACACAATTATCAGCGAGGCAAATAAGCTGTATATCGACGGGAAGCGCGTTTCGCCCTTCATGATCCCGATGATGATATCCAACATGGCATCGGGCGAGGTGAGCATGCGGTTCCACTGCGAGGGGCCCACGCTGCCCGTGGTGACGGCCTGCGCCACCTCCACCAACACGATCGGCGAGGCGATGCGCGCCATCCGGCATGGTTATGCCGACGCCATCCTGGCCGGCGGCACCGAGGCGGCAATGTGTCTGTTTGCCATCGCGGGCTTCACCTCCTGCATGGCCCTTACTACGAACCCCGACCCCAAGACCGCCAGCATCCCCTTTGACAAGCGCCGCGACGGTTTTGTGCTGGGCGAGGGCGCGGGGGTGCTTGTGCTGGAGGAATATGAGCACGCCAAGGCCCGCGGCGCGAAGATTTACGCAGAGGTGGCCGGCTACGGCAACACGGCCGACGCATACCACATCACCGCGCCCCACCCCGAGGCCAAGGGCAGCACCCGTGCCATCGTGGAGGCCATGGAGGACGCCGGCGCAAAGCCGGGCAAGGACCTTTATTTCAACGCTCATGGCACCAGCACCCCGCTGAACGACAAGACCGAGACGCTGGCCATCAAGCAGGCGTTTGGCGAAGCGGCCTACGACATCGCCGTTTCCAGCACCAAGAGCATGACCGGCCACATGATGGGTGCCGCCGGCGCCATGGAGGCCATCGCCTGCGTGAAGGCGCTGGAGACGGGCATCATCCCGCCCACCGTGGGCTATGAGGTGTCCGACCCAGACTGCGACCTGGATTACACGCCCGGCAAGCCGGGCAAGCGCGATTTGAACGTGGCGGTGTCCACCTCGCTGGGATTTGGCGGGCACAACGGTTGCCTTGTGTTCAAAAAGGTGGCCGATTGATGGACAGGGAAGCGATCAAGAAGATCCTGCCCCACCGGGAGCCCATGCTGCTGGTGGACGAGGCCCAGGTGACCGAGGGACCGGACGGCGCGCCCGAAGCGCACGGGAGATACACCGTTGTGGGCGACGAATGGTTCCTGCAGGGACATTTCCCGGACAATCCGGTCGTGCCGGGGGTCATCCTGTGCGAGATGATGGGCCAGGCGTGCGCCGTGCTGTTGGCGGGCGACCCGGACATCGGCGGGGCCACGCCGTACTTCACGAAACTGGACGGCGTCAAGTTTAAAAACCCGGTGAAGCCGGGCGACACGTTCGAGACTGTCTGCCGCATCACGCGGCGCAAGGGACCTTTCGTGTTTGCCGAGGCGGAGGGTTCTGTGGACGGGAAAGCCTGCACCGGCGGCACCTTTAGCTTTGCGTTAGTGAAAAATTAATTTTGTACGGCAAAAATTCTTACAGTTCTCTTGCACATGCAGGAAAGGTGGTCATGAAGATGGGCAATATCGTGGCTCTGCGTGAAACAAAGGTGAAACTGTACCGCGGTGGCGGCGACAAGCGCATCGAGGCGCAGCATGCCAAGGGCAAGCTGACCGCCCGCGAGCGGCTGGGGCTGCTGTTCGATTATTGTACTTTTACCGAGATGGATACCTTCGTGCAGCACCGCTGCAACGATTTTGGCATGGACAAAAGCCGAGTGCCGGGCGACGGCGTGGTGACCGGCTACGGCAAGGTGAACGGGCGGCTGGTGTACGCCTACGCGCAAGACTTCACCGTGCTGGGCGGCTCGCTGGGCGAGTACCATGCCGAGAAGATCGTGAAAGCGCAGGACCGCGCCCTACAGAACGGCGCGCCCATCGTGGGGCTGATGGACTCGGGCGGCGCGCGCATCCAGGAGGGTGTCACCTCGCTGAACGGGTTTGGCAAGATCTTCTACCGCAACACCATCTCCTCGGGTGTCATCCCGCAGATATCGGCCATCCTGGGTCCCTGCGCCGGCGGCGCGGTGTACTCGCCCGCTATCACCGATTTCATCTTTATGGTGGACGGCACCAGCAATATGTTCATCACCGGGCCGCAGGTCATCAAGACGGTGACCGGCGAAAACGTGAGCAGCGAAGACCTGGGCGGTGCACGGGTGCACAACCAGCGCAGCGGCGTGGCGCACTTCATGGCCCAGAGCGACGAGGAGTGCATCGCGCAGATACGGGAGCTTTTGGCCTACCTGCCCTCGAACAACCGTGAAGAGGCCCCCCGCAAGACGGACGCGCCCGACCTGCGTGAGATTATCAGCGAGCTGGACCTGTTCGTGCCCGAGAACACCAGCCAGACCTACGACATGAACGCCGTGATACGCACGATCGTGGACGACGGCGAACTGATGGAAGTGCAGCCGCTGTTCGCGCAGAACATCATCACGGCGTTTGCGCGCATAGCAGGGCAGAGCGTGGGCATTGTGGCCAACCAGCCCCGCGTGATGGCAGGCTGCCTCGACGTGAACGCGTCGGACAAGGCCGCCCGCTTCGTGCGCCTGTGCGATTCGTTCAACATCCCGCTCATCACGCTGGTGGACGTGCCGGGCTTCCTGCCGGGCAGCGACCAGGAGTATGGCGGCATCATCCGGCACGGGGCAAAGCTGCTGTTTGCCTACAGCGAGGCCACGGTGCCCAAGTTCACCGTGGTGTTGCGCAAGGCCTACGGCGGGGCGTACATCGCCATGTGCTGCCAGGCGCTGGGCGCCGACGCCACCTTTGCCTGGCCCACGGCCGAGATTGCCGTGATGGGCGCCGAGGGTGCGGCCAACATCGTGTTCAAGCGCGAGATAGACGAGGCGGAGGACCCGGCGGCGAAACGCGCCGAAAAGATCGCCGAGTACCGCGACACCTTCAACTCGCCCTACCCGGCGGCCGAGTTTGGATATATCGACGACGTGATAGAACCGTGCGAGACGCGGGTGCGGCTGATCGACGCGCTGTACGCCTGCGCGGGCAAGCAGAAGGAAAACCCCAAAAAGAAGCATGGAAACATGCCCTTGTGACGACCATCTCCCTGTTGACAGGTTCCCTTGATAGCAAAAGCCGCCCTCTGCAAAGAGGGCGGCTTTTGCTGATGTGAAGAGGAGAGAGTAGTTGTTGGTTGCGCTGCCGCGGAGAAAGCGCGGCTATTTCTCCGGCGTCATGCGCGTCACGATGGCGCCAAACGGGGCGAGGCCATTGTCTACGAAGGCGGGGTCGTGCTCTCGCGCATGTGCCACGATGGCAAAGTGTCCGGCGTCCAACTCGTTTTGCACTTTTTCCACGATGCCGTCCTCAAAGTCGCTTTTGGAGTAGCCTACCGCCGCGCCAATGCCTGTGCCGGCCAGCGCGCTGATCAGAAAACCCAGAGGGCCAAAGAAAAAACCCACCAGCATGCCCACAAAAAGGCCTACCCAGGTATCCGTATTGCCGTTGGATTCTTTTTTCATGACCTCCACGCGGCCATCGTCGCCCTTGCGCAGCAGGATGCTGTATGTCATATCGATGTCGTCGTGCGCGTTCAGGTCTTCCAGCTTGTGCATGCCGCTGATGGCGTTGTCCATGTTGGCAAAGGTCGCAATCAGAAACTCTTTCTTAGCCATTTGTAATGCCTCCTTGTAAGGTTTTTGCGGGCCGCGGCAACCGCTGCCTGAACAGTGCCGGCCCAGCGAACTTTTTGCAGGGTTCCTGTTTACAAACTAACAGAAAAATCGAACGGGTTGCAAGCATATTCTGTCGGAAACGGAAGGAAGGCAAAACTTTGCCGGTCATGGAATCGTAAGTTTTTTTGCACAAAGAAAAGAGGACAAAGCGGACGGGGTGTGGTTTAATAGAGTCAACGACATTCGGGTGTTTGTCTTCAGGTTGGGAATGGATGAAAAACGTACGATTGGAAAATTTGAAGACAGACCCTAAAAGAAAGAGGGAACCAGATGCCCCAAAGAAACCACCATACCTACAGGCAAACATATACATCCGGGCAGCGGGATGCCGGCGCGGGGACCCGGCGCGCCTGCAACTCCTATGCGCCCCGCCGCCGCACGCACGCAAAGCACGCGCCCAGATGGGGGCTATTGATCCTGGGGCTGGTGGCGTTGGCTGTGTGCATCACGGTGGTGTTTTATTTTGTGCAGAACGCCGGCGGCGGGGTGGGCAGCGGGCCGCCCTGGGTGGTGGTGCTGGACGCCGGCCACGGCGGCGGTGATGTGGGCGCCGAGGGGATCATCCGGGAGACGGAACTGAACGAGCCCACCGTGGCCCGCCTGTATGGGCTGCTTGCCGCCGACGAGCGCTTCGCGCCGGTGCTCACGCGGGAAGCGGGCGAGGGCGCCACGCTAAAAGAACGGGTGAATGTGGCAAAGAAAAATAAAGCATCGCTATTTTTGTCGGTGCACGGCAACTCCAGCGACATGGCCGAGGCAAACGGGTTCGAATGCTTCCCTGCGCCGCCGGGGCGCACATGGCATGAGGAGAGCCTGCGTTTCGCAAGCCTGCTGGCCGGCGAGATGGGCAGCGCCGGCGCCAGTCTGCGCGGCGAGGGTGGCGTGCGCTATGCCTACTACGACGAAAGCGACAGCAAGTATTTTGTGGAAGTGAGCGACGAAGAGGTGCGTAAAGACGAAACATTTGGCGTGCTGGAGCGGTCTGGATGCCCCGCCGTGCTGGTGGAGCAGTGCTTTATTACAAATGAGGGCGACCTTTCCGCATTTGGGGGCGACGCTGGCTGCCAGAGGGCGGCCGAATGCTACTACCGGGCCATCTGCAGCTACTTTGAGGGTGCGGGGGCAGATGGGGAATAGGAGACAGAAAGACACCGCCCGGCTTGTGACCCGGGCGGTGTCTTTTTACTCTTCTGATGCGGGCTATAGAAGGCTTTTATTCTTTGGAGCGCTGGGTATATGGTACGCCGGCGTTTTTGGCCGCCTGCTCGAAAAAGGTGAGCATGGCGCGGTTGGCCTTGGCACTTTCGGGCCAGCGGGGGTGCTTTACGTGGAAGATGTGGCCGTGGCGGTCGCCCTGCTGGCGGGTCCAGCAGAGATAGGCGTAGTCCGCCCCGCGGCCGCGCAGGTAATGTTCCACGATGAGCGATTCCTTGTGGAAGGGGTCGAAGTTGCTGGTGACCATGAAGATGGGCGGCAGGGTGGCCAGGCGCTCGGCGGTCTCGGGCAGGCTGGCGTTGCCGAACCAGGGCGCGCGCTCCGGCTTGCTGCCGAACATGAGCGGGAACATCTCCTTCACAAGCAAGCCCTCGGCCGGGTTTTGGGGGCTGAAATTGCACACGGCGTGGCTGAGACCCAGTGCGCGCACGGTGACGCCGGCGGCTGGGGTCTTGTAAATATCGCGCAGGTAGCGGCTTTGCTCCAGGCACATGGCAAGGCTGGCCATATGGCCGCCGGCCGAATCTCCGGTGAGGAAAAGGCGGGAGAGGTCGCAGTGATGCGCTTCGCCGTTTTGGGCCGTCCAGCGCAGGGCGGCCATCACGTCCTGCACCTGGCCGCGCAGGTCCACCTGCGGGATGAGCCGATAGTTGATGCACACGACGGTATAGCCGCGTGCGGCCAGCCAGCGGCAGTAATTGCGGTTGTTGTCCTTGCTGCCGTACACCCAGCCGCCGCCGTGAATGTCGAAGATGGTGGGTAGCAGCTCCTCGGTGCCGGCCGGGTAGTAGATGTCCAGCAGGTGCATGCGCTGTCCGTCGGGCAGGTAGGGGATGTCCATCTCGCGAACGATGCCCGGCGTGGGCGTCTGGCAGGCAAGGCGCACCTTGTCGCGCACGGCGATGCGCAGGTAGGCGAGGGCCATCAGGCCGCGCACGATCATGCCCATCGGTAAACACGCTCCTATCGGGAGGGCGCCGTGCGGCGCCCGGATGTATATGAGGACCGGCCGGACAATTCTACAACATCAAAACGAGTTCCACCTCCGCACCCGCCTGGATGGGCGGGGAAGCGGCCGGCACATCCACCAGGCAGTTGCAGCCGATGAGCGAGGCCAGCATGCCGGAGGCGTGCCCGTCGGGGATGTGGACAGAGCAGCCGGCCACCCGCGCGCGCAGGAAGCGCCGCCCGGGGCTGGATTTGCCGAAGCCGGCGCCCTCGGCCACGATAGCTTTTGCACGCTGGGGCAGAGGGTGGGCCCGGCCGGCCAGCTTGCACAACACCGGGGCGGCCAGCAGTTCGAAGGTGGCCGCGGCGGCAAACGGGTTGCCCGAAAGGCAGATGAGCATGCGCCCGTTCTTGTTGGTGGCCAGTGCGGGGCCGCCGGGCTTGATACCCACGCCCCGGAAGAGCAGCTCGCCCCCAATGCGCCGGCCCACGGTGGGCATGAAATCCTTTTCGCCAACCGAAACGCCGCCGGTGGTGATGATGAGGTCGTGGTGTTCCATCAGTGCTTCGATGGTCTCTGCGAGGGTGTCCGGGTCGTCGGCGCAGTGCACCTGTGTGGGGATGCCGCCCAAGCTCCGCACCCGGCCGGACAGCAGCACGGCGTTGGAGTCGTAGATCTTGCCGGGGGGCAGCGGCATGCCGCGGGGGGCCAGCTCGTCGCCGCCCGAGATGAGGGCGACGCGGGGCGCCCGGCAGACGGTGGCCTGCGTGTAGCCCTGGCCGGCCAGCACGCCCAGGGCGGCGGGCTCCAGCAGTTCGCCCCGGCGCAGCAGCAGCTCTCCCTCGGCCACGTCCTCGCCGTGGAAGATGTAATTCTCGTGTTCCTTCATCGGCCGCGGGATGTATACGATACCGTCCTCTTCGCGCACGTCCTCCTGCCGGATGACGCAGCTGGCGCCGGGGGGCAGCATGGCGCCGGTCATCAGGCGGGCGGCCTCGCCCGGTTGCAGGGGGCCGGTGGGCGCGTCGCCCGCATACAAGCGCTGGGTGATGCGCAGCCGCGCGGGCGCCGAAGGGCTGGCAGAGGCGGTGTCCGCGTGCAGCAGGGCGTAGCCGTCCAGCGGCGAGCGGTCGAAAGGGGGCTGGTGGATGCGCGCGCGCAGGTCCTCGTGCAACACGCGCCCGAGGGCTTCATCCAGCGGGAGGGTTTCCGTCTCCTGCACGGTGGGGGTGTTTTCCAGCAGGCGGGTTTGCGCCTGCTCCAGTGTGATATATTCGTCTTTGGGCATGGGTGCCTCCGGTACTATTTTGTGGATGCGGCAGCACACGCCGCCGGTGGTTGCGGTTTTGCCGTCAGCGGGCGCACTCGCCGGTGCGGCCGGTGAGGATCTCCAACCCGTGGACCAGCTGGGGCAGCAGGAAGGCAAGACTCTCGCGCACGGCCTTGGGGCTGCCGGGAAGGTTGACGATGAGCGTCTGGCCGCGCAGTGCGGCGGCAGCCCGGCTGAGCATGGCCCGCGGCGTGATGGCCATCGAGTGGGTGCGCATGGCCTCGGCGATGCCGGGAGCCAGACGGTCGGCCACGGCCAGTGTGGCTTCCGGGGTCACGTCGCGCGGGGAGAAGCCGGTGCCTCCGGTGGTGAGGATGAGCTGCACGTCTGCTTCGTCGCACAGGCGTGCAAGCGCCACTTCGATGGTGGGCTGGTCGTCGGGTAGCAGCAGGCTTTCACGTATGAGATAGCCCGCTTCCTCCAGCATCTGAGCCACAAGTGCCCCGCTTTCGTCCACCCGCTGGCCGGCGGCGCCCTTGTCGCTCAGGGTCACCACCGCGGCGGCAAATGGGGCGGGGGTGGGCGTGGAAACAGTATTCTCGTTATGCAAGGGTGCGTCTCCTTTGCTTTCGGAATTCGGATGAGAGTATCATACCACAAAACAGGGGGCGAAGAAAGGGGGAGGCTGGCGGGTGGACGGGCCGATGCGCTGTTGGTCGCCCACTTAACGCGCGTATTTCGCACAAGGGCGTCACCAGCGCTGGACGACCTGCGGGCCACCGGGCACCGGCTGGGCGACAAACACCTGCCTGGCCTGTCCGCTGAGCGCCCGGGCCGCTTCGCGCGCGGTAGCCTCCTGCATGAACAGGCCGAAAACGGCGGCGCCGCTGCCCGTCATGGCGGAGGCCAGGGCGCCGTGCTGGTCCAGCAGGGCGCGCAGGGCGGGCGTCTGCGGGGCGCCGGCGGCCTGCTCCAGCGCGTTGCCCATGCAGCCTGCCAGGGCGGCAAGGTCGCCCGCGCGGATGGCGGCCTCGGCGGCGGCAAGGTTTGGATGGCAGCTGGTGCCCACCTCGTCGTAGCGGGCAAAGGCCGCCGGGGTGGACACGCCGGCCGCCGGCATGGCGATGGCGAACCAGCAGGGCGGCAGCGCCGGCAGGGGGCGCAGTTCCTCGCCGATGCCGCCCACCCTGGCGGTGCCGCCCATCAGCGCAAAGGGCACGTCGGCGCCGGCGGCCAGGCCGATGGCGCACAACTCTTCAAGCGAAAGGCGCGCGCCGTACAGTTCGTTCAGCGCCACCAGTACACCGGCGGCATCGGCGCTGCCGCCGGCCATGCCGGCGCGGGTGGGCACCTGCTTGTGCAGCGTGATGTCTGCCCCGGCAAGCAGGCCGGTTTCCTGGAAGAAGGCCTCGGCCGCGCGGGTGGCGGTATTTTTATCGTTCGGCGGCACGCGGCTGCCGGGCAGGCGCAGCGAGTAGCCGCCGCTGCGGGACACCTCCACGGTCTCCCACACGTCCACGGCCTGCATGATCATGTCGAGCGTGTGGTAGCCGTCAGGCGTGCAGCCCAGCACATCTAGCAGCAGGTTCAGCTTGGCCGGGGCGCGCACGGTGACCTTGGTGAGCTGCTTCATCCGCCTGCACCCCCTTGCAGGTGCAGGCGCATGTAGGCATCGTCCACGGTTTGGAAGCCCAAGCCGGCGTACACCTTGGCGCCCGCTTCGGTGGCCAGCAGGTCCAGGATGGCCGCGCCCTCCTCCCGCGCGATGCGCGCGAGTTCGGCTACGATCCGGGAGGCATAGCCGCGGCGCCGGTGGGCAGGCAGCGTGTAGATGCCGCCAGCCATGGCGCGGCGCGCACCGGGCACGAGGTCGTTCGGCGGGTAGTTGCTGTACACAAGGAAAGCCGTGGCGGCGGGCTCGTCGCCCACAAAGCCCAGCAGGACGCGGAAATCTTCCCCGGGCAGCTGCTTCTCAAAATAGGCGCGCAGCTCTTTGGTGAGGGCGGCTTGCGTCTCGGGCGAGAGGGGGCGCAGATCGCCCAGGAAGGCCAGCCGCAGGCGGACGAGCAGATCGATGTCCGTTGTGGTGGCGCGGCGGATGTGCATGGGCAAAAACCCCCCTTTTGTGGTTTTTCGTGCAATCTGTGCGGTATAATGGTATAACTATGCATGCGGGACGCGTATGCGCGGGCCCAGGGTGCGCTGCGCCCCATGTAAACAACAAGCAGGAGGCAGATGTGTTATGAAGATCCGGCCCTATCTCACATTCAACGGGAACTGTAACGAAGCGATTGAACTGTACAAGAAGGCGTTCCGCACGGACACGCTGCACGTGCTGCGTTTTTCAGAGCTGCCGGCAAACCCCGCGTTTCCCATCCCGGCCGAGTACATGGACAGGGTGGTGCAGGCCACGCTTGCGTTCGGCGTCGATTTCATCCGGATGTCCGATTGCGGGCCCGGACAACCGCTGAACGACCCCGAGAGCGAACGCATCTCGCTGGCAATCGAGACGGGCGAGGACGAGGTGCGCCACGCGTTTGACGTGCTGGCCGAGGCGGGCGGCCATGTAGGCATGGCGTTGGAAAAAACCTTCTACAGCCCCTGCGCAGGCGTGGTGTTCGACAGGTTCGGCGTCATGTGGAACTTTGTGGCGCAGGAAGGGCTCTAGTGCCGCGAAAAGAGTCAAAACGCCCCCGTGCAGGGGGCGTTTTTGTGTTCCGGCAGCGCCTATAACCGAAACACGCCCAGCCGCCGCACACCGATGGCCTTCACGGGGCACATCTCGTGGCAGCAGAAGCAGCGGATGCAGTTTTTATACGCAATGCGCGCCTTTTTGTCCTCGATGGCGATGACCTTCTGGGGGCAAATTTCCATACAGCGGCCGCAGCCGATGCAGGCTGATTTCTTAATGACCGGGCGCGGCGCCGCGTAGTTCGAGAGGGCGGGCAGCATCCAGCGCAGCGCCTTTGGCATACTCTGTAAAAAATCGGCGCGGCCGTCGTAGCTGCGGGGGTGCACGAAATCCGGGAAGGGGCGTTTTGTCCCTTCTTCGCCCACCAGCAGCGCCTCGTCGAAAACCGGCGCGCACAGCCCCCGTTCGATGGCGTCCATCATGGCTGGCACACGGGAGGGCTCCATGCACATGTAGCGGCAGATGGCCATGTCCAGCGTGTAAGGGTCTTCGGCGGCCAACAAAAGGCCGATCTCGCGCGCGTTGCCGCCCGCGGGGCCGTCGCCTTCCATACCGGTGAGGCCGTCCACCAGGTGGATGGCTGGCTTTACGCACTCGCACAGATCCACCAGCATGCGTCCGAAGTGGGCGCGGCTTGGGAAGCGCATGTGCAGCTCCGCCTTCTGCATGCCGGGGATGCAGCCGAACAGGTTTTTCACAGCGCCGGACATGCCCATGAGCACATGGGTCTTGAACTTGGGCAGGTTCACAATGAAGTCGCAGTCGATGGCCGGCTCGATGAGCTCGAAGCTGGGCACCAGCAGGCCATTTGCCTCCACCACGCGGCTCTTGCAGTCGGTGTATAGCTTGGCGCCTGTTTCCTCACACACGGCGGTGAGACCGCAGCCGTCGTACACCGCGCGCATGGCAAGCGGCGTATACGGCCCGCCGGGCGAATCGGCCACGATGATGTCCGTGACGCCTCGCCTTTGTAGTGCCAGGATCACTGCGCGCAGCACGTCCGGGTGGGTGGTGACGGCCTTGGCCGGGCTGTTGCGCGAGAGCAGGTTGGGCTTTATGAGCACCCGGCTGGCCGCCGAGAGGCGACCCGCGGCCGGCAGCTGTGTGAACAGCGCCTCCACGGCGACGCCTGTGGCGGCCACGTCGCCAGGGGCCGCCCGCTGTATAAAGACCTGTTTGGGTATTGTTTCATCCATCAACCAATCACGCCTTTGCCTGATTTTTGCACCTCATCTTCCACGCGTCCGGTTCAAAAACCGCCCGGTGCGGGTGAGGGCCTCGTCCAGATGGTCCAGCGAGTAGGCGTAACTGATGCGCACGAACCCCTCGCCCGATTCGCCGAACGCGTTGCCCGGCACCATGGCCACCTTCTCCTCCCGCAGCAGCGCCTCGCAGAAGGCTTCGCTGCAAAGGCCGGAGGGGCGGATGTCCGGGAAGGCATAAAACGCGCCCTCCGGCTCGAAGCAGGGCAGGTCCAGCTCTGCAAAGCGCTTCATCAAAAAGCGGCGGCGCATGTCGTACTCGTCACGCATCTTGGCCACCTCGTCGTCGCAGTCCCGCATGGCGGCGATGGCCGCGTACTGGGCGGTGGTGGGCGCGCACATAATGGCAGACTGGTGGATGCGGTTCATGACCGAGATGAGCGGTGCGGGGCCGCAGGCGTAGCCAAGGCGCCAGCCGGTCATGGCGTAGGCCTTGGAAAAGCCGCTGGCCACGATCGTCCGCTCGGCCATGCTGGGCAGGGACGCGATGCTGACATGCGGCGCCCCCCCGTAAGTGAGCTCGGCGTATATCTCGTCGCTGAGCACGAGAATGTCCGTGCCGCGCAGCACCCCGGCAATCTCCTCGAGGTGTTCCCGCCGCATGACGGCGCCGGTGGGGTTGCAGGGGAAGGGCAGGATGAGCAGCTTTGTGCGCGGTGTGATGGCCCTGCGCAGTTCGTCGGCCGTCAGGCGGAAGTTGTTCTCGCTCTGCAGCGGCACCGGCACCGGCACGCCGCCGGTGAGCGTTGTGATGGGATGGTAGCAGACAAAGCTCGGTTCTGGGATGATGACCTCATCGCCGGGGTTTACGACGGCGCGTATGGCGGCGTCGATAGCCTCGCTGCCGCCCACGGTGACGAGCACCTGTTCGGCGGCGTCGTACCCAAGGCCGAAGCGGCGCTGCATGTAGGCGGATATCTGCACGCGCAGCTCTGCCATGCCGGTGTTGGAGGTGTAGAAGGTATGGCCGGCTTCGAGGCTCTTGATGCCCGCCTCCCGGATGCACCAGGGGGTCTTGAAGTCCGGCTCGCCCACGCCAAGGGTGATGCAGTCCTTCATCTCGGCGGCGATGTCGAAGAATTTGCGGATGCCGGAGGGACGCATCTGGGCCGCGCCCTGCGAGATGAGCTTGTCGTAGTCCATCCCGGGGACGGCGGGCGTATTCGGTTGTCGGTCGTTCACTGAACGCCACCCTCCCTCTCGTCGTAGTGCTCAAAGCTGTACAACGCGCCATCTTTTTTGTAGGTGCGCAGCACAAAGTGGGTGGCGGTGGAGAGCACGCTGTCCAGCGGAGAGAGACGCTTTGCCACAAACAGCGCCACCTGCTGGAAGGTGTCGCCCTTCAACATGACGCATAGATCATATCCCCCGCTCATCAAAAGCACGCTGTCCACCTCTTCCAGGCGGGAGATCATCTCGGCAATCTCCTCGAAGCCATAGCCCTTCTTGGGCGACACACGCACCTCGATGAGCGCCTGCACACCGTTGCCGCCCAGGCGGTCCCAGTCCACCAAGGTGCGGGTGCCGCGGATGACACCAGTGCGCTTGTATTCGTCCAGGCGCGCCGCCACCGCGTCGGGTGCCTCGTCCACCATGGCCGCCATCTCTTCGAGTGTCAGCCGCGCGTTGTTTTCAATCACCTTCAGCAGTTTGTCCATTGCGCCTCGTTCCTTTCTTTTACGTGATCTGCCGCATCGGGGGCAACGCCCATCCAAAAACGGTTCCCATTATTATACAGTACCCGCCGCCCCAGCGCAAACCTTTTTGTGACGCCGACTACCTGTACGCGCGGTTTTGTGGTACAATGTCACAGTGAGAAAACCACACAGGGGGAGGAACGACTATGCAAGCCGTTATCACGGTGGTGGGCAGCGACAAGGTGGGCATCCTTGCCAAAATCAGCACCATCTGCGCCGAGGCCGGCGCCAATGTGGAAGAGGTGACCCAGAGCATCCTGCGGGGAACGTTCGCCATGATCATGCTTGTGCGCGTACCCGAAGAAGGCATTGCCTTCGGCGAGCTTTCACAGCGCCTGAAAGAGGGCGGGAAAGAGCTGGGTGTGGACGTGAACATCACCCGGCAGGACATTTTCGATTCGATGCACCGTATCTGAGCTTTGAAAGGACGATCTGCCTGCCATGATAAATACAAACGACATTATCGAGACCATCCGCATGATCGAGGACGAGAGCCTGGATGTGCGCACGGTGACCATGGGCATCAGCCTGCTGGACTGCGCCGACCCTGACCCGAAGGCGGCCTGCCGCAAGATCTACGAAAAGATCGTGCGGCGGGCGCAGCGCCTTGTGCCGGTGTGCGAGTCGATCACCGCCGAGTACGGCATACCCATCGTGAACAAGCGCATCTCGGTGACGCCTATGGCCATGCTGCTGGGACCCTGCCCGGACGGCGACCCGCTGGACTTTGCCCGCGCGCTGGACAGGGCGGCCGAGACCGTGGGGGTCAACTTCATCGGGGGGTACTCTGCGCTTGTGCACAAAGGCTTTTCCCCGGGGGACAGGCGGCTCATCGCGTCCATCCCCGAGGCGCTGGCCGCCACAAAGCACGTGTGTTCCAGCGTGAACGTGGGCTCCACCAGAAGCGGCATCAACATGGACGCCGTGGCCCTGATGGGGCCGGTGATCCGCCGGGCGGCGGAGCTGACGGTGGATGACAACTGCGCCGGCGCCACCAAGATCGTCGTGTTCTGCAACGCGCCCGAGGACAACCCCTTCATGGCCGGCGCCTTCCACGGCCCGGGCGAGGGGGACTGCGCCATCAACGTGGGCGTGTCCGGCCCGGGGGCGGTGCGCGCGGCGCTGAAAAAGAATGCCGACGGCAAGGACCTGGCCGGTGTGGCAGAGATCGTGAAGAAGACGGCTTTCAAGATCACCCGCATGGGGCAGCTGGTGGGCGAGGTGGCGGGAAAGGCGCTGGATGTGCCGTTTGGCATCGTGGACCTCTCGCTTGCGCCCACGCCCGCCGTGGGCGACAGCGTGGCCGCCGTGCTGGAGGAGATGGGCCTGGAAAGCGTGGGAGGCTACGGCACCACGGCGGCGCTGGCCCTGCTGAACGACGCCGTGAAGAAGGGCGGCGTGATGGCATCGGGGCTCATAGGGGGGCTTTCGGGCGCGTTCATCCCGGTGAGCGAAGACGCGGGTATGATTGCCGCGGCCGAGCGGGGCACGCTGGGGCTGGAAAAGCTGGAGGCGATGACCGCCGTGTGCAGTGTGGGCCTCGACATGGTGGTGGTGCCGGGCGACACGCCCGCCGAGGTACTGAGCGCGATGATCGCGGACGAGGCGGCCATCGGCATGGTGAACAGCAAGACGACCGCCGTGCGCGTGATACCGGCCATCGGCAAAGGAGTGGGAGAAAAGCTGGACTTTGGCGGCCTGTTCGGCTACGGGCCGGTGATGCCCATCAACCTCGCGTCGCCCGCGGCGTTCATCGGCCGGGGCGGGCGCATCCCGGCGCCCATGCAGGCGCTGAAGAACTGAAGGCGGGCCTTGCGGGCGCGGCGGGAAAGGGAGGGTGGCATGGACGCGAAGGAGAGGGACCGCCGGGGCGAGAGGAATGTGGCGGCCATCCTGGGTGTCGTCATCGCTGTGGCGGCGGGCATTTTTTGCCTTTGGCTGTTCATCGCCGGCAACCGGGAGCCGGTGGTGGCCGTGGAGGATGGCGCCGTCCGCATCGACGCCATGTATGGGTTGACCCTGCCGCTGGACGAGGTGGAAGGTGTGAGTATGTGGGACAAAACCCCCAGGCAGATTGCCCCGGACGGCGTGCGCACCAACGGGTATGGCCTGGGTGACACGCTGCGCGGGCATTTCCACTCGGAGGCGCTGGGCGACTATCTGTTGTTCGCGGACGCGGGCGCGAGCCCCACCATCTGCATCGAGCGCACGGGCGGGCAGGAGGATATCTACCTGAACTACCGGGATGGGGAACAGACGGAATCCGTGTATGCGTTGCTGGCCGAAACCATGGATGAGCTTGTGCGCAGCACGCCAGAAGAACTCCAACAGGGCCTTTTGGCCGTCCGGACAGTGGGTGTGGGCTCGGTGGGATGCGAATATGTCCTGCTGGCGGGCGAGGTGACCGACCCGGCGCTGCTGCTGCAAACAGCGAAGGGGCTGGGGGAACTCTCCCTGCCTGTGCCAAAAGAAGACACCACCGGCACGAGGGTTCTGTTCGATTTCGATCTGCCGCCCGAGTCGATGCGCCTTGTGTGCTTCGGGCAAGGGCAGGAAAGCGCCGGGGAGGTGCCCCTCGACGGTGTGGAGTTCACTGCGCCCGGGGAAGCGGGTGACTATATCTATGCCGCCTACCTGTTCTGGTCGAATGGCACGGCGGAGACAGCCGTGTTCCGCGCGAAGGTGTTCCTTCTGTAGGCAGGTGGATCATCTGGAAAGCCTGCAGACAAAAAACGATACGGCAAAGAGCCCGGCAAGCAACAGCTTGCCGGGCTCTTTTTCCGGAGGTGGCGCGGCAGGAAGGGTCAGCCGGCCAGAATCTCGGCGAGGTCGCCTTCGGGGGTGCCGATGGGCTTGATACCGTAGTTCTGCACCAGCACGTCCAGCACGTTTGGCGAGACGAACGCGGGCAGCGTGGGGCCAAGGCGGATATTCTTGATGCCCAGCGAGAGCAGCGAAAGCAGGATGACGACCGCCTTCTGCTCGTACCAGGAGAGCACCAGCGTGAGCGGCAGGCCGTTCACATCGGTGCCGAAGGCGTCGGCTAGGGCGGCGGCCACGCGTACGGCGCTGTAGGCGTCGTTGCACTGGCCCATGTCCATGATGCGGGGCAGGCCGCCGATCTCGCCGATGTCGAGGTCGTTGAAGCGGTATTTGCCGCAGGCCAGCGTGAGCACCACCGTGTCCTTCGGTGTTTGCTTTACGAATTCGGTGTAGTAGTTGCGGCCGGGCTTGGCGCCGTCGCAGCCGCCCACCAGGAAGAAGTGTTTGATGGCGCCCGCCTTCACGGCGTCGATGACCTTGTCTGCCACGCCCAGCACGGTGCCGTGGCCAAAGCCGGTGGTGACGGTGCTGCCGCCGTTGATGCCGGTCATGGACTTGTCTTCGGCGTAGCCGCCCAGCTCCAGCGCTTTTGCGATGACGGGGCCGAAGTCCTTGTCCTCGCCGATGTGCACGAGGCCGGGGAAGGCTACCACTTCGGTGGTGTACACGCGGTCCTTGTAGCTGTCCTTCGGGGGCATCAGGCAGTTGGTGGTGAACAGGACGGGCGCAGGGATGGCGTCAAACTCCTTCTGCTGGCTCTGCCAGGCGGTGCCAAAGTTGCCCTTGAGATGCTTGTATGCTTTCAGCTTGGGGTAGGCGTGGCAGGGCAGCATCTCGCCGTGGGTGTACACGTTGACGCCCTTGCCCTCGGTCTGTTGCAAAAGCAGGTCCAGATCGCGCAGGTCGTGCCCGCTCACCACGATGAAGGGGCCTTTCTCGACCGAGAGGGGTACAGTGGTGGGCACCGGCGTGCCGTAGGTCTCGGTGTTGGCGGCGTCCAGCAGGGCCATGCAGGCCAGGTTTGCCTCGCCGCATTCCAGCACCAGCGGCAGCAGCGCATCCATGCCAAGGTCCTGCCCCAGGGCGGCAAGGCCCTTGTAGAAGAAGGCGTCCACCTCGTCGCTCGTATAGCCCAGCGCCAACGCGTGGAACGCATAGGCCGCCATGCCGCGCAGCCCCAGCAGCAGCAGGGTCTTCAGGCTGCGGATGTCTTCGTTTGCGTTCCACAGGGCGTCCATGTCGTAGTCGGCCACGGGGGCGCCGTATGCTTTGGCCTGGGCGTGCGCGGCGTCGATGTGCTTCTGGATGGTGTCGCTGCCAAAGTCCACATTGGTTACGGTGGCGAATAGCCCCTCCAGCACTACGCGGGTGGTTTCGGGTGCGGGGGCGGCGCTGCCCACCGTTTGCGCCAGGGCGATGAGCGCCCCGGTCAGCTTGTCTTGCTGGCCCGCCGTGTCGGACGGTTTGCCGCATACCCCCTGTTTGCCGGTGCAGGCTTTGCCGCCGGCGGTTTGTTCACACTGGAAACAGAACATCTCACTCATTGCATTTTCCACCTTTCTATTGCTTTGGCGCGCTGTGGCGCATATTGGCGTTCCCCCTGTGCAGTGCGATGGCTTTTGTGCCAGCATAGCACGCCCTGGCCGCGAAGAGCGGCGCATCCTGGAAGGAATCAACTGTCGTTAGGGTATCATGTGGGAAAGGCGTTGTATGTTGTAGGTACAACACATTGTGAAATGGTGTGAGAAGAAAGTGCGCCGCCCGCCTGTGCGGGCAGGTTGCAGCATACAGGTTGGCCGCTGGCGTGGATGACAAGACATGCTTGCCGCTACAATACGGTACTGGGAATGCCCATGGCTTCCAGCTTTGCGGCAAGCTTTTCGCCGTGGCCGGGTTCGTTGGCGTTTGTGTAGTGGTAAGGCACCACGAGACCGGGGCGCGTATGCATGGCGGTGATTTCCGCCGGGACGTGGTCCAGGTAATCCGGCATGTTGTATTTTGCATCACATACGCAGAAGAGCACGTCACAGATGGTATCCTTGTCCAGGGTGTCGGTGTCGCCGCTGAGATAGTAGGTGTGGCCGGCCAGTTGCAGCACGGTGCCGAAGCCGAAGCCCCGTGGATGGTTCTTGTTGTAGGCGGGCACGGCGCGGCAGGTGATGGCGTCGCCCGGCGTCTCCCGCAGGGCGAAGAAGTCCCCCTCGCGCACGGGCAGCATGCGCTGCCGGGGCAGGGAAAAATCTGCCCGCAGCTTTTCGCACACTTCGGGGGTGGCATAGAAAACGGTGTGGTCGGCGATGATCTTGCGGATGTCTTTTGGAGAGTAGTGGTCGCCGTGGCTGTGTTCGACGATGATGTAATCGGCGTATGGGGCGCCGGCCCTGATATAGAAGGGGTCCACATACAGGGTGGTGTCGTCATGGGAAAAGCAGACACAACCGTGGCGCACGAACTGGATGGGCTGCAATGGGTCGGTCATGGGAAGAGCCTCCTTTTGTGATGGATGTAGGGCGGGGTGGCGGCCAGACCTGGTTTCCAGCAACCACCCTCTGCCCGCTGTTTGACAATAAATGGAGCAAGATCACTTCTGTGGGATGCAAAAACCCGCGGCATCCCATGGGATACCGCGGGCTATCGTGTGCTATTTCTTCAAACCGCTCAGCTCCATCGTGTCGCGGGCGATCATCAGCTCGTCGTTGGTGGGAACAACCAGCGTGCGCACGCGGGCTTTGTCGGTGGAGATGTCGGTGAGCGTGCCGCGCGTGTTGTTCTTGGCGGCGTCCACCTCGATGCCCAGGAAGGAAAGTCCCTTCACCGAGTCTTGCCGCACCGAGATGCCGTTCTCGCCGATGCCGCCGGTGAAGACAAGGCAGTCGATACCGCCCATGGCCGCGGCATAGGCGCCGATGAACTTGCGCAGCTGGTAGTTGTACATCTCGATGGCAAGCTTTGCGCGGTCGTTGCCGTCTTCCTTGGCTTTTTCCAGATCGCGGAAGTCGCTGGACACGCCGGACACGCCCAGGAAGCCGCATTTCGTGTTTAAAAGGTCGCTCATGCGGTTGCCGGTCTGGCCGGTGATCTCGGCCATGTAGGTGGCCACTGAGGGGTCCAGGTCGCCCGAGCGGGTGCCCATCATGATGCCGCCCAGCGGGGTGAGACCCATGCTGGTGTCCACGCTTTTGCCGCCGTCCACGGCGGTGATGGAGGCGCCGTTGCCCAGGTGGCAGGTGACGATCTTGAGGTTCTTGATGTCCTTGCCCATGAACTTGGCGGCCTGGGCGGCCACATAGCGATGGCTGGTGCCGTGGAAGCCGTAGCGACGGATATCGTATTTCTCGTAGAACTCGTACGGGATGGCGAAGACGTATGCCTCGGAAGGCATGGTCTGGTGGAAGGCGGTGTCGAACACGGCCACCTGAGGCATATCCATGCCGAACACCTTGCGGGCGCTCTGGATGCCCTACACCTGCGGGGGATTGTGCAGCGGGGCCAGCGGGGAGAGTTTCTCGATGGTCTCGATGACCTCGTCGTTGATGAGGATGCTGGCGGTGAACTTCTCGCCGCCGTGCACCACGCGGTGCCCGA
Source organism: Oscillospiraceae bacterium (assembly GCA_031548875.1). Lineage (GTDB taxonomy): Bacteria > Bacillota > Clostridia > Oscillospirales > Ruminococcaceae > JAAYCI01. The sequence continues at coordinate 12,968 of JAVBQQ010000018.1, read as the reverse complement.
TGGCGTCGATCTCGCTCTTGTTCTTCACAACAGCGCCTTCGCCTTCAGTCATCATCTTCAGCATGTGGCTGAACGCTTCGGCGTGGGTGGGCAGGGTTTCCTGCTGCGTCCACTCCTTGCCTTTGGCCTTGTGGGTGATGGAACTGCCCACGATGCCGATGCGCTCGCACAGGCCTTTGCACAGCTCCTGTTCGTTGTCCATGTTGATGAGCTGGTACTTCAGCGACGAAGAACCACTGTTGATTACCAATACATTCATGCCGTTCGATTCCTCCTACAATTATCTGCCATTCCTATTCGACGCCAAGCGATTTGGCGGGGGTCCCTGTTCAACGTACCCAAAACATTATATAATAGGCAATAGTACTTTTCAAGGAAAATCGTAATGACATTAAAATATCAAACGCACTTGCAAGAAATGAGGGTGTTTTTTTGAGCCGTGAAAACGGAAAGATCGCGGGCATTGTGGCCGAGTATAACCCGTTCCACGCGGGGCACGCGTGGATGGTGGAACAGCTGCGGCGGCAGGGCTGTGCGGCGGTGGTATGCGTGATGAGCGGGCCGTTCGTGCAGCGGGGCGCGGGGGCGCTTTTGCCCACGGCTGCGCGCGCGCGGGCGGCGGTGGCCGGCGGGGTGGACCTTGTCTTCCGGCTGCCGGTGGGCTGGGCCACGGCTTCGGCCGAGGCGTTCGGCGCGGGCGGGGTGGGGCTGCTGGTCGCGCTGGGCTGTGTGGACGCACTGGCCTTTGGCGCCGAGACACCCGACGCGCACCGTCTGCTGGCTGTGGCCGACGTGCTGCGGGACGAGCGCCTGGCCCCGCTTATAAAGGAGCGGCTGAAGGGCGGCGTGTCCTTCGCGGCGGCGCGCGCGGCGGCGGCCGAAGCGCTGCTGCCCGGCGCGGGCGAACTGTTGGCCAGCCCCAACAACATCCTTGCTGTGGAGTACTGCAAGGCGCTGCGCGCGCTGCAAACGGCAGGGAAAGTGGAAAAAGGCAGTGCAGTCGCACAGCGCCTGTTGCCACTGCCCCGGGCGGGCGCCGCCCACGACGGTCCGCCTGTGGATGGGTTTGCCTCGGCGGGGCATCTGCGCCGCTTGTATGCGGGCGGGGGCATGGAGGCGCTTGCGCCGTTTGTGCCGCAGGTGTGCCTGCCACTGTACAAACAAGCCGAAGCAGACGGGCTCGTGCTGGATGAAGGCCGCTTTGAGCTGGCTCTGCTCAGCCGCCTGCGGGGTTTTACAGAAGAAGACTTTGCGCCCTACCCTGCGGCGGGCGAGGGACTGGGCACACGGCTGACCGCCGCCGCCAAGCGTGCGGTGAGCCTGGAGGAGCTGTACGCCCTTGCCAAAACAAAGCGTTTTGCCCACGCGCGGGTGCGGCGGCTGGCGCTGGTGGCCGCGCTGGGCCTTGCGCCACGTCCGGCGGCCACGCCGCCTTTTTTGCATCTGTTGGCGGCCAGCCCGCGCGGTCTAGGTGTGCTGCGGCGGGCAAAAAAAACGGCCAGCCTGCCGCTGTCCGCCTCGTTGGCAAAACTGGCAGGGACGTCTGCATCCGCCGCGGACGTGGCGGCGGAGGAGGGCCGCGCTGAGGACTTTTACGCGCTCTGCCTGCGAAAGCCGCAGCCGGGGGGGCAGGCGTTCACCCAGAAGGTGCAGGTTGCGGCCGTCGACCGGGCGGAAAACTAGGAAAGCACTGATTTAATCCCGCGGCGGTGCCTTTGCGGTATTCTTTCACCGGGTATTCATCAGCATTTACCTAGCGGCGGCCGGCCATCAGGACGAACAGGGCGAGAACGCCCCAGATGCCCCAAAACCACAGGGAGAGCCGCAAGAGGGCAAAGAGCAACCCCTTCCCAAAGGGGTGCGCGCCGATGTACAGCTTGTCCCAGCCTTTCTTTTCGCCAGGTAGTGGAAGAGGCACGCACAGCTGAGCGTATTTATAGGTGCCGTCCAGGTAATAAACGGGCAGGATATCGCCCGGCGCATGCCCGAACGACTCGTAGTCATACCGGATGCAGCTTTCCGCCTTCCATTTCCCCTCTGCGCCTTCCACGATAAAGTAGGGGACGTCATAGCCGCGCCCGCGGGTCTGGTAATCGAATTCGACGCAGGCGAGGGTGGCCTGTTGCACGGTGCCATGCCGGAGGATGTGCAGGTACTTCCTGCTGCGGAACAGGTAGACGCACACGAGAGGCAGATAGAGAATGAATATGAGAAAAGGAACAATCCCGACAATCTGTCCCCAGGCATCGTCCATACCCGTCACCTCTTTGCCTCAACGCGTTTTATCCACTATACCAAAGCGGGGAAGCGTTGACAAGGCGGCCGGCGCGTCCCATTCCGGCCCTTGCGAAAAGCCTGCCGGAATGATAGAATCTATGCATAGTTCACAACTCTACTTGCGAGGGAGACAATAGCCATATGACAAGCAACAAACAGGTACTGGACTGGGTGGACGAGGTGGCCGCGCTGTGCAAACCGGACAAGGTCGTTTGGATCGACGGCAGCGAGGCCCAATTGAAAGCGCTGCGCGACGAGGCGTTTGCCACCGGCGAACTGACCGAACTGAACCAGGAGAAGCTGCCCGGCTGCATGTGGCACCACACCGCCAAAAACGATGTGGCCCGCGTGGAGAACCGCACCTTCATCTGCACATCGGAGAAAGAGGACGCCGGCCCCACCAACAACTGGATGGCCCCGGATGAGATGAAAGAGAAGCTGCGCCCGTTGTACGACGGCGCCATGCAGGGCCGCACGATGTATGTCATCCCGTATTCGATGGGCCCCATTGGCTCGCCTTTCTCCAAGGTGGGCGTGGAGACGACCGACTCCATCTATGTCGTTTTGAACATGGATATCATGACGCGCATCGGCCGGCGCGCGCTGGACCAGCTGGGCGACTCGAACGATTTCGTGCGCGGCATGCACGCCAAGGCGGATATCGACGAGGAGAACCGCTACATCGTACAGTTCCCCGAGGACAACGCCATCTGGAGCGTGAACAGCGGTTACGGTGGCAACGTGCTGCTGGGCAAGAAGTGCTTCGCGCTGCGCATCGCCTCCTACCAGGGCTGGAAGGAGGGCTGGATGGCCGAGCACATGCTCATCCTGGGCATCGAAGATCCCCAGGGCAACGTGCAGTATGTCACCGGCGCGTTTCCCTCTGCCTGCGGCAAAACGAACCTTGCCATGCTCATCCCGCCCGACGTGTACAAAAACAAGGGCTACAAGGTGTGGACGGTGGGCGACGACATCGCCTGGATGCACATCGGGCCGGACGGGCGGCTGTGGGCCATCAACCCGGAGAGCGGGTTCTTTGGCGTGGCGCCCGGCACTAATGCAAAAAGCAACTACAACGCGCTGGAAAGTACCCGCAAGAACACCATCTTTACAAATGTGGTGCTGAACAAAGATGACATGACCGTGTGGTGGGAGGGGCTGGACAAGAACCCGCCCGAGAACGGCATCGACTGGCTGGGCCAGCCCTGGAACGGCAAGACCAGCACCGAGAAGGGCGCACACCCCAACAGCCGCTTCACCGCGCCGGCCATCAACTGCCCGTCCATCAGCCCCGAGTTCGAGAACCCGGCCGGTGTGCCTATCTCGGCCATTATCTTTGGCGGCCGCCGCGCCAAGACCGCGCCGCTGGTGTACCAAAGCTTTGACTGGGAGCACGGCGTGTTCGTGGGCTCCATCATGGCCAGCGAGACCACCGCCGCCGCGGCCGGCGCAGTGGGCGTGGTGCGTCGCGACCCCATGGCCATGCTGCCCTTCTGTGGCTACAACATGGGCGACTATTGGCAGCACTGGCTGGACATGGGCGAAAAACTGGGCGACAAGGCCCCCAAGATCTTCAATGTGAACTGGTTCCGCCTGGACGACGACGGCCACTTCATCTGGCCCGGATTTGGCGACAATATGCGCGCCTTGATGTGGATATTGGCCCGCTGCAACGGCGAGGTGGACGCCGAGACGACGCCCATCGGCTACCTGCCCAAGGCGGAGGACATCAACATCGAAGGGCTGGAGGACATCAACATCGACACGCTGCGGGGACTTTTGCACGTGGACAACAAGCTGTGGCTAGAAGACGCCGCCGGCGTGGAGGAGCTGTATGCCAAGTTTGGCAGCCGCCTGCCCGCAAAGATGGCCCAGCTATTGGCCGCCCAAAAGGAGCGCCTTTCCAAGTAAAAACGGCAGTGCGGCCCGCGGACATTTTCCCGGGCCGCCTGTTGTATTATGCACCAGCACGAAACACACCAAAAAACAGGGAGGGTACAACGATGGAACTGAAAGGATCACAGACAGAAAAGAATTTGCAGACAGCTTTTGCCGGCGAAAGCCAGGCCCGCAACAAGTACACCTTCTACGCGTCCAAGGCCAAGGCCGAGGGCTACGTGCAGATGTCGAACATCTTCCTGGAGACAGCCGGCAACGAGAAGGAGCACGCCGAGCTGTGGTTCAAGGCGCTGCATGGCGGCGCGGTGCCCGGCACGATGGATAACCTGGTGGACGCCGCCGCCGGCGAGCACTACGAATGGACGGACATGTACGCCGGCTTTGCCCAAACGGCCCGCGAAGAGGGTTTTGACAAATTGGCGGCGCAGTTCGAGGGCGTAGCTAAGATCGAAAAGGGGCACGAGGAACGCTACAACGCGCTGAAGAAGAACCTGGACGAAGGCAAGGTGTTCACGCGCGAGGGCGAGCAAGTGTGGTTTTGCACCAACTGCGGGCATGTGCATGTGGGCGCCGCAGCACCCGCGGTGTGCCCCGTGTGTGAGCATGCCCAGGCCTATTTTGAGCTGAAGGCGCAGCCCAACTATTAAAGTGTGCCCTGCTTTAAAGCGAAAACCGCAGGCGTCGCCCGTTGCCGCCAGGCTTTGTTTTCCGTTGGGTTTTTTTTGTTAGCTGTGTGATATAATGAACCGTGTTTGTGCATAACACACCTTGCGAAGGGGAACCGCATGATGGCAAAAAGCAAAAATACGACGTGGAATCGAGTGTTAGCCCTGGCGTTGGCCCTGGCGCTATGCACCGCTTTTTTGGTGCTGTATCCGGCCCGCGCAGCCGCGGCCGGGTACACCGATCGTGCCGTCTACGTTGGCGGCGGTGGCGGCGGTGGTGCCGGCGGCGGCGCGGATCCGGGCTCGGGCACTCCGGACCCCGGCATGGGCGGCGATGGCGGCACCAACGGCTGGGGCGACGACCTCGTCGACGATATCAACAGAGGGAAGAATGGGATTGACCGCGTCGGTGGCGCAGGCGGCTTGGGTATCGACGGCGGCCTGTACATCGACGGCAGCACGACGGGTGTCACCACGGACGGCGGCGCAGGCGGCGTTGGCGGCGTTGGCGCCGCCGATACCCAGGGCGGCAACGGAAACGCAGGCGGGGGGTTTGGCACCGCCACTCTCGGTGGCGGCTATTCCATCTCCGGCGACTACGGCACCCTTTCGGCCATGGGCGGCTATGGCGGCAATGCCGGGGCCGCCGGGGGCGGCGGCACCATCAGCGGCGGCAGCGGCGGCACGGGCGGCAACGTGTACCTGGCCCTTGCCAATGACTTTACCGCCACCGAACTCTCGCTGCAGGGCGGCAAAGGCGGCACTAGAATTCCGGCTACCGGCTCAGAGTCAGCCCGGGGCGGCGCTGCCGGCATCACTGCGGGCGGGCCGCTGAGCCTGGACAGAGTGACCGTGAGGGGCGGTGAGAACCCCCATGCGGGTGACCTGGGCGGCCAGGGCGGAGACGCCAGCTTCTATACCCAGTCTCCGCTCACGGTAAGGGACCTGTTCCTCGCCGGCGGCGAAACCGCGGGAGGCGCCGCCACCGGCGGCAGCGCCACAGTAACGGTGGAGGCGCCGTTAGAGGCAACCACCATCACCGTGCAATCCGGCATCGGCGCCAGTGGGGGCACTGCGGCCCTTGCTGTCGCCGGCCTGGCCAGTGTGGGCTCCCTCACCCTGGCAGCGGCTGATGTGAGCGGCTCGGTAAAGGCCACGGCGAGCCTGATGGCCGGGCTGACCGTGCCCGCGGGCCAAACCACCAGCCTGTTTGTCGGGACTAAAACCGCCCTGACCATCAATGGGGGCGTCGCCGTGGAAGATGGCGCTACCCTGTATATGGATGCCTCGGGTGGTGGGGCCATCACCCTAAACGGCGGCAACTTCACCATGGGCAAAGGGGCTACACTGGTGGTGAAAGGCGATGTCACGCTAAATAGTGTGAATGTCGTCGACACCCTTTCTGGCCCGTCCAAGGTGGACGTGAGCCTCGATTACCTGCCGCTGCAGCGCTCCACCAATTTCAACAGCGTTACCAGCGTTACCTTCGCGAACCAGACCCTTACGCGCGGCGAGGATTATACGGTGAGTGGGACGGAAATCAGCATCCTGAGCCCGTTTTTGTACCGCCAGGCCATGGGCCGGGGCACCGTGCATGTCACCCTCGGCAACGGCCAGCAACTGAACCACACCGTCACCCTGTACGACACCACTCCCCCCAGCTTTACCTTTGCATACTCGGACACTGTGGCCTTCGACTACAGCCTAGACAGCGGGGCCACCTGGAAGAAGCAGAATAACGGCGGCGCGTTCGGCACCGCCGATGCCGCGGCGCAGGGCAGTTTTTTGCTGCGACAAACCAGCGGTTTTTTGATGGTGATGGACCCGGCGCAAACGGCCTTGTCCGGCAATATTCAAATGGACGATACCGCCGATTTGGCCTGGCTGCTCACCATGCGCGACGCGGGCGGCGGGGCGCTGCACGGGACGGGTATCTTTGAGTTGGGTTTTGTCCCCATGCCAAACACCTACGGCGCCCTCACGCCTGATTACGGCGGCGGCACCGCCTTTGCGGGCACCGGCACGGTGCTGCTGTGCAGCACCAGACAAACCAACACCCAACTGGAGATCGCGGGCGTGGTTTTCAACGACACGCTGCTGCAAAACGGCATAGACTGGACGGTTGCCACCGAGGGCGGCAACAGCCCCGGCCCCTATGCCGTGCGCTTGAGCGAGGCGTTTTTGAACACTCTGGACAACGGTACCTACACCGTGCAGCTGGTGCTGACAGACCATTCCACCAACCGCTCCGGCTACGCCCAGGGCAGCTTTGCCGTGGCGTCCCAGCACCCCCCCCCCGCCCCCCAACCGGGAGACACTGCCTCCACCTTGCTGTGGGCCATGGCCACCCTTGTGGCCGGCGGCCTTGGCGGCACAGTCGCCCTGCTCCGCTGGCGCAAAAACAAATAGTACAACCCAAAAAGCGCAAGCATCCTGCGATGCCTGCGCTTTTTTGTTGTATTTACGGGGCCGCCTCCGGTTGACCTTGCCCCATGCGGTCAAACATCAGGCCGTTGTGGTGAAATGTGTTCGTTTAGAACATTACCTGCTTGAATGCCCCTAAAACCTTGATTTACGGAGGTTATGCCAACACACCCTACCGTACCCCGCCTTTTGGGAGGCGCCTGTCTTGTGCTTTTGCATGGCGGATGGTTATCGTTTTTTTACCGATACGTTGCCACTTTTGGAGGTTAGCGACACCACCGGCATGTCCATCCTGGGTGGCGGCGCAGAGGGGAAGGCGTTGCGCGCCCCGGCCGATTGCAGTGCAAAGAAGGCCTTCGTGTCCCGCGGCAGTATGCCGGTGATGTTGCCGCTCTTGGTGTGGCCGGTGATGTTGCCGGCGAGGTTGCCAACCTCGAACCGCATGTTGCCGGACACACATTCCAGTGAAAGGTCCGCCGCAAGTTCGCCGATCTCCAGCCGCACGTTGCCGCTTTTGGCCGAGACAAGTGAATCCTTGCCGATGCGGTCTGTGTGGATGCGCAGGTTGCCCGAGACAAGCCGCGCGGAAACGCTGCCGCTGTGTGCAATTGCCTTCACATTGCCCGAGTGGCAGTCGATGTTCGCATCGCCCTTGCAGCCTTCCAGCTTCACATTGCCCGAGGTGGCGCGCACGTCGATCTCCCCGGCGGTGGTAACCCCCTCCAACAGGATGTTGCCGCTCTTCAGGTCGCACCGGATGGCGCCGGGCGTGGCTAGGCCCAGCAGCTTCAGGTTGCCGCTGCCCAGGCGTATAGTCACCTCGCCGTCGAAGGAACGGGGGATGTCCACGTAGACGGTGCGGTGGTCGAAGATGTGGAACAGCCGCTCCACAAAATCTTTCTCGGGCAGGCTTTTCACCGTGAGGCCGCCTGGCGTGTGCGTGATGAGGATGCTGTTGTCCTCGATGGGATGGCTGCCGCGGCGCACCTGGGCAAAAAAGGCATCTCCCTCGTCGCGCATGCCGCACACCACATTGGCGTGGGACACGTCTATCACGAGGCCCGCCCCGTTTTTGGACGCAGCGGGGGGCATGGCATCGGCGGCAGCGGTGGGCAGCGGAAGGTCGGCAAACTGGGCGGCTATCTCGGTCACATCGCCCAGCATGGCGCTGATCTCCTCCTCGCTCTGGCCGGCGCGCACGGCTTCCTCAAAATGGGCGCGGAAGTCGTCTGCGATTTCGTCGATGTTTTCCTCCGGGCAGCGGGCGGCAAGCTCTTTGCGTAGCGCCGCGATGAATTCCTGCTGGTTCATCCTGTTTCTCCAATCATCCGGTTGATTTTGGTGTAGAAGTCCCTCCACTCGCCGATGTTGCGCGCCAGCACCTCGCGGCCGGCGTCGGTGAGGTGGTAGTACTTGCGCGAGGGGCCGTCCGGCGAGTCGCGCGTTTCGGTGGCAACATAGCCCTCCTGCCTGATGCGCTTGAGCAGCGGGTAGATGGTGCCCACGGTCACCTCGATCTCCTGCGAGATGAGGGTGACGAGCTCGTAGCCGTAGCGGTCTTCCTCTTTCAGCATGGCCAGCACGCACAGCTCCAACGCGCCTTTTTTCAGTTGGGTGATCAATTGTAAAACACCTCCCGTGGAAAAAGTGTATCACAAACTAGTGTGTAATGCAATATACCTTGCAAAATTTTATAGTTATGCGCCTGCCTTGTTTGACTTCACACCCTTGATTTGCTATGCTTAAGTGTACGAGTTTTGGGCGGATATGTGTGTTTACAGCCCCGGCAAACCCCAAGGGAAGAAGGTATAGACGATGGACCACGACGCATTGGCAGAGCTGCTGTTCCCTGACGTGGAAACAACGGTTGCGCAACTGGAGGAACGCTACCCCCTCCGCGAGTTGGATGAGGGCGCGCAGGTGACCCGCATGGCCCCCAGCCCCACCGGCTTCATGCATCTGGGCAACCTGTACGGCGCGTTGGCCGACGAGCGCATCGCCCACACGAGCGAGGGCGTATTTTTTCTGCGTATAGAGGACACAGATCAGAAACGTGAGGTGGATGGTGGCGTCGCCACCATCCTCGAGGTATTCAGTGAGTATGGCATCAGCTTTGACGAAGGCGCCACCTGCGAGGGTGATGAGGGCGCCTACGGCCCCTACAGCCAGAGCAGGCGCGGTGACATCTACCGCGCCTGCGTGAAGCAGCTGGTGCGTCAGGGCCGGGCGTACCCCTGCTTCCTCACAGAGGACGAACTGGGCGCCATGCGCGAGGAGCAGCAGGCCAAGAAGTTGAATTTCGGCTGCTATGGCAGCTTTGCCTGCTACCGGGACACAGACCTTGCCGAGATACAGAAGCGCATCGGCGAGGGGCAGCCCTACGTCATCCGCTACCGCAGCGAGGGCAGCCCCGAAGGGCGCATCACCGTGCAGGATGCCGTCCGCGGACAGCTGGAGCTGGCCGAGAACGACCAGGACGTGGTGATCCTGAAGGGAGACGGCCTGCCCACCTATCACTTTGCCCACGTGGTGGACGACCACTTTATGCGCACCACGCTGGTGGTGCGGGGCGAGGAGTGGCTGGCCACCCTGCCCATGCACGTGCAGCTGTTCGGCGCGATGGGCTGGGAGCCGCCCGCCTACCTGCACACCGCCCACCTGATGAAGAGCGAGGGCGGCAGCAAGCGCAAGCTGTCCAAACGCAAGGACCCGGAGCTGTCGCTTGAATTCTACAGCCGCAAGGGCTACAGCGTGCAGGCCGTGAAGGAGTACCTGATGACGCTGCTCAACTCGAACTTCGAGGAGTGGCGGGCGCGCAACGCCCAGAAGGACCTGGAAGACTTTCCGTTTTCCATCGACAAGATGGGTGTTTCGGGCGCGCTCTTCGACATTGCCAAACTGGATGACATCTCCCGCGATGTGATTGCCGCGATGGACACGAAGACTGCCCTGGCAGAGCTGACCGACTGGGCCCGCAGGTGGGACGCAGAGTTTGCCCAGCTGCTGGAGCTGAAGGCCGCCTACACCCGCAGCGCGCTGTCCATCGGCCGCGGGGGCGACAAACCCCGCAAGGACATCGCCCGATGGGACGAGGCGAAGGCCTACCTTAGCTTTTACTACGACGAACTGTTCAGCCCCGACTACACGTTGCCGGCTAACGTGACGCCCGAGGCGGCCAAGGGTATCTTGGCCGCGTATGCCGAAAAGTATGACCCGCTGGTGGATTCGGACGTGTGGTTCGAGGATGTGCGCAGGCTGGCCGAGGAACTGGGCTTTGCGGGCAACGTGAAAGAGTACAAAAAGAACCCGGACGCCTACCCCGGCAGCGTGGCCGACGTGAGCATGGTGCTGCGCATCGCCGTCACCGGGCGGCAGCAATCGCCGGACCTGTTCCAGGTGATGCGCATGTTGGGCAAGCACGAGGTGGCGGGACGGCTGGCGAAGATGGCCGAGACGCTTTGAAGGGGTAGATACTATTTGCCGAGGCAAAAGGGATACATCCGAACCCTAGATGCCTGCTTGGCGCAAGAAGAGGGCGCTCCTCCGCGTGGAGCCATTGCTGTCTCCCGGGAGTTCACATTTTATGTGAACTCCAGAGCCGCGCTACGAAGCGCCCTCCACTTACGCCAAGCAGCGATTAGCCGCGTTAAATCAAAGTCTACCTGTTCGATGCAAGCGGACGGTGTTTTGTAGCCCGGCTCGCGCTGGAGCAACGACAGTTCCGGGCGGAGGAACACCGGCCGATTGTGTCGGACACAACGCAGGCAAAGAAGTTCGAGTTCCTTTCGCCTAAACACCCGAATACCACATTTCTATTTTGCCCCGAAAAATGGGAGGCCTGTATGAATGAGAATGCTGCCCCGGCCGCTGGTGATGCACCGGTGACCGATCTTGGCCCCAATTTCATCTATGATATCATCGAGGACGACCTGGCCCACGGGTTTGGGCGCGCCATCCATACGCGTTTCCCGCCCGAGCCGAACGGCTACCTGCACATTGGTAGCGCCAAGGCCATCTGGATCAACTACAGCGCTGCCAAAAAGTATAGTGGCCTGTTCAACCTGCGCTACGACGACACGAACCCGGTGCGCGAGGAGGATGAGTATGTCCGCAGCATCGAGGAGGACCTGCGCTGGCTGGGCGCCGTGCCCGACGGAGGCATCTTCTATGGGTCGGACTATTTCCAGCAGTGCTACGATTTCGCGGAGCAGCTGATACGCGAGGGAAAGGCCTATGTGTGCGACCTGAACCAGGACGAGATGCGCGCCTTCCGCGGCACACTTACACAGCCGGGCAAGGACAGCCCCTGGCGGCAGCGCACCCCGGAGGAGAGCATGGACCTGTTCCGGCGGATGAAGGCGGGCGAGTTTGCCGACGGCACGCGCACGTTGCGCGCCCGGATCGATATGGCATCGCCCAACATGAACATGCGCGACCCGGTGCTCTTCCGCATCCTGCACGCACACCACCACCGCCAGGGCGACGCCTGGTGCGTGTACCCCATGTACGACTTCGCTCACCCCATCCAGGACGCCATCGAGGGCATTACCCACTCGCTCTGCTCCATCGAGTTCGAGAACCACCGCCCGCTGTACGACTGGGTGGTGGACAACATCGGCTTCGAGGCAAAGCCCCACCAGTACGAGTTTGCGCGGCTGAACATCACCCACACGGTGATGAGCAAGCGCTATCTGCGCGAGCTGGTGGAGACAGGCCGCGTGGACGGCTGGGACGACCCGCGCATGCCCACGCTGTGCGCGCTGCGCCGGCGGGGATACACCCCCTCGTCCATCGTATCCTTCGTGCGGCGGGCGGGCGTCTCCAAGGCGTACAGCAACGTGGATATCCGGCTTTTGGAGTACTGCATCCGCGAGGAGCTGAACGCCGGCGCCCTGCGGCGGATGGCGGTGCTGGACCCCATCCGCGTGGTCATCACGAACTACCCCGAGGAGAAAGAAGAAACCTTCCCCATCGCCAACAACCCGCTGGACGAGAGCGCCGGCACGCGGGAGGTGGCCTTCAGCGCGGAGCTGTACATCGAGCGGGAGGACTTTGCCGAGGTGCCGCCGCCCAAATGGCAGCGGCTGCGCCCGGAGGGCGAGGTGCGCCTGGCCGGGGCGTATATTATCCGCTGCGACGAGATGGTGAAGGACACCGCCGGCAATATCGTGGAGCTGCGCTGCACGGCGGATCTTGAGACCCGCAACGAGAAGCCGGCCGATGGCCGCAAGGTGAAGGGGACCATCCACTGGGTGAGCGCCGCCCACGCCGTGGATGCCGCCGCCTGCCTGTATGACAACCTCTTCACGCTGGAAAATGTGGCCGAGGCGCCCGAGGACACGAACTATATGGATTACCTGAACCCTGAATCGCTGTTGTTGCGGCCGGGCTGCAAGCTGGAGGCCGTGTTGGCGGACGCGCAGCCGGGCGAGCGGTTCCAGTTCATGCGCATGGGGTATTTTTGCAAAGACACGAAGAACGAAAACACCTGGAACCGCATCGTGCAGCTTAAGGACAGTTTCAAACTGGAGTGAGGGTGGCCGCCTGTGCTTGCATCTTCCGGTTGCGGCGATGCGCATCCATGGATAGAATCTGGCGGGACAGGCACGGCCGTGGCAGTCCCGGTTTTAGATATCGGATTCGAGACACCGGTGGGTGTAATTTTAAGCGCAAAAACGCTTCGCCAGAATATTCGGGGGGCGT
>JAVBQQ010000080.1:0-22933 GCA_031548875.1 Oscillospiraceae bacterium | reverse complement strand
AGGCGAAAGAAGAACTATTGGCACAGGGGATGCCCTGCGCGGAGAGGATGCCGGTGGGCGTGATGGTGGAGACGCCTGCCGCCGTGCTGATTGCCGAAGACCTGGCGCGTGAGTGTGATTTTTTCAGCATTGGCACCAACGACCTAACCCAGTACGTCATGGCCAGCGACCGCCAGAACGCGCAGGTGCAGTACCTGCACGAGAGCTGCAGCCCCCCGGTGGTGCGCGCGGTGCGGCACACCTGCCGCGCGGCCCGCGGGGCGGGCATCCCGGTGAGCATCTGCGGGGAGGCCGCCTCTGACGAACGGCTCGTGCCGCTGTGGGTGGCCATGGGCGTGGACGAACTGAGCGTGGCGCCCGGACTGGTGGGCCGTACAAAGTATACTGTTGGCCGGGTGGACATGGCGGCGGCGAAGGATACGTTGGATGCGCTTTTGCAAACCGCGCGGGCGGACGAGATGCAGCGGCAGTTGGAGCGTTTGTGGGCCACGCTGGGCGTGGAATGAGCGCGGGATACGGCTGTGCAACGGCCGTCTGGACGAAAGAAACAGGCAGCCCGAGTTTTCCCGGGCTGCCAAATTTTGTGTCTGGTTGCAGGTGTTCAAGAAAGAGCTTCAGTCCTCGACCAGCTTGAGGTCTTCTTCGGAGACAACGCGCGGCGGCTTTTTGTTGAAGATATCGTACAGGATGGGGATGACGTACAGGGTCATGATGGTGGCGTAGACGAGACCGCCGATGCACACGATAGCGATGGGCTGCATCATCTCCGAGCCTTCACCCACGCCCAGCGCCATCACCGAGAGGCCCAGAATGGTGGTGAGAGAGGTCATAAGGATAGGGCGCATACGTGTGGAGCCTGCTTCCAGAAGGGCTTCTCGACGCTCGGCACCCTCGGCGCGCAGCTGATTCACATAGTCGATGAGTACGATACCGTTGTTCACGATGATGCCGCACAGCATGACGAAACCTATGAGCGCCACCACAGAGAGCACCTTGCCTGTGAGCAGCAGCGCCAACATGCCGCCGGTGAAGGCAAGCGGCAGCGTGAACATGACGATGAACGGTGACTTGAGCGACTGGAACTGGGCCACCATGATGAGGTAGACCAGCAGGATACCCAAGAGCAGCATTTTTAAAAGGTCGTAGATGGCGTCCATGATCGTCTCGTTCTCGCCCGAGAACTCGTAGCTGACGCCGGTGGGCAGCGCTTCTTCCTGCAGGGCGCGCTCGGCAGCGTTCGTTACCAGCGTCACGTTGCTGTCGCTGTCCACCTCGGCGTTCACGGTCAGGTAGCGGCGCTGGTCCAGCCGGCTGATGGAGCGGGTGGTCTCGGTTTCCTCCACAGTGGCGATGTCGCTGAGGGCGACGCGTTGTGTGGCGCCGGCCATGTCGGTGTATTCAAAGCTGTAGCCGCGGATGAACCCGGGGGTGAGCTTCTCGTCGTTGGGGTTCACGATGTTGACGCTGTAGCTGTTCTCGTCGTAGCTCACGGTGGTGGCCGTGCTCTTGGTGGTGAGCGCCTCGCTTACCTCCATGAACACCTGCGCCACCGTGAGACCCTTGGCCGCCGCCTTGTTCTTGTCCACGATGAAGCGCAGCTCGGGTTCCGTCTCGCCGATGCCGTCGTCCACGTTGATGGCGCCTTCGATGCCTCGCAGTGCCTGGGCCACCTGGCGCGCCCCGGCCATCAGCTGTTCCTGGTTTTCGCCGTACACGTTGATGGTGATGCCCGAGCCGCCCAATGTGTCCATGTAACCGGTCATGGAGGAAGAACCGCTGGCAGAAGCGCTTTCCACGCCCAGGTCGGTGAACAGGTCACCGTTGATGGCTTCCACCACGGCGTTGCCCTTGGCGCTTTGCCCCGGCTCCATCTTTACGTACATGGACACCGAACGCGCGTCCTCGCTGGCGCTGAACGAGCCCATGCCCATGATGGCGCCCATCATGCCGTCGCTGCCCGAAAGCATGGTACCCACGGTGGCGACGCCGTCCATCTGCTGCACGCGCGCAGAGGCGGTGTCCGCGGCTTCCTTCACCTCATCGAAGGGTGTTTCATCCGGCAGTTGCATGGTTACCATGATCTCGGGCGAGTCGGCCTCGGGCATGAACTCGAATCCGCGCAGCAGCACAAGGCCCACGCTGGCCGCCAGCAGCACGACGCTGGCGATGAGCACCGGGGCCTTGTGGCTCAGCGTCCAGCGGGCGGTACGCTGGTAAAAGCGCAGCATGCCGGCCATCACCCTGCCTTTGTGCGGCTTTGCCCGCCGCAGCATGGTGGACGACATGGCCGGCACCAACGTGAGTGCCACGATGAGGCTGGCAATGAGCGAATAGGCAAGGGTGAGGGCCATGTCGGTGAACAGTTCGCGCGTGATGCCCTGCACGAAGACGATGGGCAGAAAGACGCAGATGGTGGTGAGCGTGGACGCTACGATGGCGCCGGCCACCTGCGTGGCGCCCGAGATGGCCGCCCGCGTGGCGGACTCGCCCCGGTTGCGCAGTCGGAAGACATTCTCGATGACCACGATAGAGTTGTCCACAAGCATGCCCACGGCCACCGCCAAGCCTGAAAGGGAGAGGATGTTAATGGTGACGCCTGAAAAATACATGAGTACGATAGCAAACAATACCGAGATGGGGATGCTGCACAGCGTGATGAAGGTGGGGCGCAGGTCCCACAGGAACAAGAACAGGATGATGATGGCGAAGATGGCGCCCAGGATGAGATTCTCGAGGATGGAATCGATGACCAGGTGGATGTAGTCGCCCTGGTCCATCAGGTTGACGAAATGCAGACCGGGGTACTCTTCCTCCAACTGGACAAAGCGCTCGTTGATATTGTCAGACACGTCGGCCGTGGCGTAGGTGCTCTGCTTCATGAAGGAGAGCAGGATGCCGTCGTCGCCGTTGATCTTGGCGAAGATGGAGTCGCTGTTGTCCGACACGTAAACGTCGGCCACGTCTTTCAGGTAGATGGGGGCGACACCCTTGATGCCGGGGTCGAACAGAAGCAGATTTTGCAGTTCTTCCGGGTTTGTGAACTCGTCGCCCACGCGCACGAGATAATCCGTGCCATCCTTCTGCACATAGCCTGCCGGCATGGAAAAGTTCTCCGCCTTTAGGATATTGGACACCATGTCCATGGTCAAAATGCCCTTGAGGTCCGCGCTGTCCAGAGCCTGGCTTTTTGCGTCTGTAAGTTGGGCCATCTTGTCGTTCAGCTGGGCCTGTGCCAGCGAGAGGGTGAGCTGGGCTTGGGCGCTCATCATGCTCATGGTGGTCTCGGCCAGCGCGCCGATACCAGATGTGATCTGGTTGGCGGCGTCGGCCAGTGCGTTCGTGGCCGAGATGGCGCCGGCCTCCAGCTCGCTGAGCAGGGTGTATAGCTGGGGGGTGGAATTTTGCAGGGCGGTGATGTCGGCCACGATGGAGTCCAGCGCGGGCCCGATGTCCTTGCGGGCCATGCCCAGTTGGGCCAGAGTTTGGTCCAGCGCGTCCAGCGAGGCGTTCACCGCCTGTAGCTGCTGGTTCACAGCCACGGCGGTGACGAACTCCGCGTAATCTATACCCAGAGCGGCCACGGCGGCCTGCAGGTCCGCATAGCCCTGCATCATGGCAAGATAGCTGGCGTCGGACGCTTTGAACGTCTCCACCTCGGCTTCCTTCATACTTTTGAACATTTCATCGAAAGCGGCGTTCTGCTGGTCCAGCAAAAGTAGCTGAGCCGCCAGCGGGCTGGTTTTTTCATCGATGGCCGGCAGCTTGGCCGCCTGTTCTTCCAGCGCCTTCTGGGTTGCTTCCAGGTCGGTGACGCTTTGTTTCAGGCCCTCCAACATCTCTTTTGTGCTTTCCAGTTGTTCCAGCTGGCCTTCCGCCTCTTCAATCTGCGCGCGGATCTGCAGGATGGCGTCGGTGATGTCCGCCTGCAGGCCGCTTGTGTCCACCGTGGGCATCCCGCCGGACATGTCGGGCAGGCTGCCGCCAGCCGAAGCCCCGGCCTGCAGCTGGTTTTGCGCGTCTCGCAACTGGGCCTCGGCGTCGTCGAACTGACTGCCCAGCGCCGCTTGCAGCCGTTTGTTCTGCTTGTTTATCTTCTTTTGGTCCAGCACCACGTTGATCTGCGACTCAACGATGCCGGTGGCGCTCACGCTGGCCACGCCGGTGATGGACTCCAGTTTGTTCAGCAGCGTTTCGTCCGCAAAGGTGGAAAGCTCCACCGTGCCCATGCCGTCCATCTCTACGGCGGTCACCATCAGGGGCATCATGTCGGGGTTTATCTTGAGGATGATGGGGGTACCCACGGCGTCGTCCCAGCTGCCTTCGATCTGGCTGATATTCTGCAGGATGTCCACGGTGACGGTATCCATATTGACGCCCTGCTGGAACTCGAGGAAGAGGGTGGAACTGTTCTCGCCGGAGGTGGAGCTCACCGTATCGATACGGTCCAGCGTGGCCATGCTCTGTTCCAAGGGCTTGGTGACGGCGGTCTCCACCTTTTCGGGTGTGGCGCCCGGCCAAACGGTGATGATGAGGACATAGGGCAGGTCCATATTGGGCAGCAGGTCGGGCGTCATGCGCAGGAAGGAGACAAGCCCCAGTACCAACACGATGACGACCCCCACCAGTACGGTGAACGGTTTTTTTACGCTGAATTTAGACAATATCGCATCTCCTTGGCGGGAACCGAATTGTGGCGGTGGGTTGGGGAGCACCGATGGTGAAAAGGCAAAAAACAACACGGCCTTTTGCCTGGACAAAAAGCCAATCTAAATTATACGCCA
Organism: Oscillospiraceae bacterium; assembly: GCA_031548875.1. Classification (GTDB taxonomy): domain Bacteria; phylum Bacillota; class Clostridia; order Oscillospirales; family Ruminococcaceae; genus JAAYCI01. The sequence continues at coordinate 18,152 of JAVBQQ010000080.1, read as the reverse complement.
GCCGACAGGATATGACAAGATATGAATTGTGAATTTTTTGGCGATGTGCTTTGAAAAAAGAGAGGAACAAGAGAGCGCCCGGGAGTGGTGCTCCGGGCGCTTTCTTGATTATTTGAGGACTGGAAACGGGCCCTGGCCCTAGGCCGGTGTGGGTTTGGCCGAGATAATGGGCGAGGTTTTGCCTAGCACCCGTTTGCTGTTGATGTTGCGGTAGGGACGTATCTTGTAATAATACGTTTTGTTTTTGGTCAGGCCGGTGTTTTTCCAGCTGAGCGTATCGCCGCCGGCCACGGCTTTCACCTCGGTGTAGGTGCCCGTCTTGCTGGTGGCGCGGTAGAGGACATAGCCCGACGCCCAAGGCGTTTTGTTCCAGCTGAGGCGGATGGCATCGCCGCCCGCGCTTTTGGCGGCAAAATTTGCCGGGGCGGCCAGGGCGGGTGTTGTGATAGAGAGCCTTTTTGCGGCGCCCTTCACGATCTTGCCGCCGGCGACGCCATAGGTCTGGATGCGATAGTAATACGTCTTGCCGGGCGTGAGCTTTTGGTCTGTATAGCTCAGCGCGCTTTCAGTCGATGCCAGTGTCTTGATGAGGGTGAAGCTACCGTTTGCCGAGGTGGTACGGTAGATATAGTATCCCTTGGCGTTCTTGGGCTTGGCCCAGCTCAGCTTCACGGTGGAGCAGTTGCTGGCCGCGACCTTGGCGCTTGCCGGGGCGGGCAGCAGAGGAGTGACTGGATCGGCAAAGACGCCCACCGTGCCGTTGTAGGTCGTACCGTTCGCCTTGCGATAGGCGCGCACCTTGTAGTAGTACGTCTTGTTGGGCGAGACGGCCGTGTCTGTGTAGTTCAGCGTGGCGGGGGAGGTGATGGTTGCGATGCGGGTGTAGCTGCCGGTTTTGGAGGTGTTGCGGTAGACATAGTACCCCGAGGCGCCAGTGGGGCGGCTCCACGAGAGCTTGGCCGCCTTGCAGCCCGCGGCCGCGGCCGCGCGCGAACCCGGCGCTGCGAGGACAGGCGTTTTGGCGGACAGCTGCGCCGTGCCGCCCTTTACGGTCTTGCCGCTGGCCGTGCCATAGGTCTGGACCTTGTAGTAGTATGTCTTGCCCGGGGCGGCCGTGTTGTCCGTGTAGGCGAGCGTGGTGGCGGAGGTGATGGTTTTGAGCAGTGTGTAGCTGCCGGTCTTGGAGGTGGCGCGGTAGACGTAGTACCCTTTCGCATTCGACGGCTTGGCCCAGGAAAGCTTGATGGTATAGCAGTTGGACGCCTTGATGGTGGGGCCCAGCGGCGCCGGCAGCAGCGGCTTTGCACTGCTGGGGAAGGTGGCCACATAGCCGTTTGTTTTTACGCCGTTTACGGTACGGTAGCCGCGTATCCTATAGTAGTACGTCTTGTTGGGCGACACGCCCTTGTCCGTATAGCTGAGCGTGTTGCCCGACGTGATGGTCGCGATGCGGGTGTAGCTGCCGTCCTTGGAGGTATTGCGGTAGATGTAATAGCCCGATGCGCCGCCGGGCTTGTTCCACGAGAGGTTGACCGCCTTGCAGCCCGAGGCCTTCGCCACAGGCGAGCCGGGCTCGCATACCAGGGTCTTCGCGCTTACAGGGCCGGTGTAAACGCCCGTGATGGCGTCGCCGTCGGGCATATATACGCAGCGTATCTTGTAGTAGTATGTTTTGTTGAAGGCGAGGGCCGTGTCCTTGAAGGTGACGGATTCCACACTGCCGGAGGAAGCGCCGGGCTTGAGTTCGGTGATCCTCCGGTAGCCGACGTCCTTTGTGGTGGAGCGATAGATGAGGTATTTGTGGACGTATTTGTCCTTGGAAGCGCTCCATTTCAGCGTGATAGAGTTGTAGCCGCGGCCGCTGATGCGGAAGTCTTTTACGGTGGTGTCGCGGGCGATGGCCGCGGCTGTGGGGGAAGCCACACTGTTGATGTTGTAGCTGGTGCCATATGCAGTAACCGCACGCACGGCTTGCACGGTGTATTTATAGGCAGTGCCGGCAGCTACACCGGCGTCCGTCCAGTTGGTAGAGGTGATGGAATTTTGGCTGATAGGCGTAGTAGTGTTGCCAACCTCATATTTTTTCACAACGTACCCGTCGGCATCATTCACCTTGGCCCAGGACAGCCCGATGCTCTCGTCCTGCATAGAGGTGACGGTGAGCGAGGCGGGCGGCGCAATGCGGGGCTTGGCAAGGGTGGTTTTTTCGCGGGTGGCAGAGCCGGTGCGCGCCTCGCCCGGCTGGCCGATGTTGGAATAAGCGACCAGCTTGTAATAGTAGCAGGTGTCGAGCGCGAGGTCCTCGTCGGAATAGAGGAAGGCGCCGTCCGGCAGGTCATCCTGGCCCGCGATGAACGTTTTGTACAAAGGGGTGGCGGAGGTAACGGAGCGGTTCGCAGAGCGGTAGAGGCGATAGCCGTTTGCGCTGGCCGCGGGTTTCCAGGAGAGGTCGATGGACGAGTAACTGCCGTCATCCGTGGCCTTAAAGTCTTGTGGCCGACCGCTTGGGTCCAGTACATGCACGGTGCATTCGGCAGAGGGAAGGGGCGAAAGGGTCGAGCTGCGTGCCGTAGCCGCAATGGTGACGTCGCCGTCCGAGCGGCCGGTCACCACGCCGTTTGCATCCACGGTGGCAATGGCCGGGTCGCTGGTGGTCCAGTCTACCGGAACGTAGAAAGGCCGGGTGTGTGTGTAGAGTTGGCTGTTTTCGTTCGGCACAAGGTCGATGTCGTCATCGCTCAACTGAAGGGCCTGCACATCGCTGCCGTCGATGGCGGCTATAGCGGCCTTCACGGCTTCTTTGGCGTTGGCGCGGCCGGCGGCAGTGTTGGGGTCAAGGAGAGGAGTGGCCGTGTCGCACAGGATGGTGCGCACCTCTTCGGCCGCCAGTTCAGGGTTTGCGTACAACATCATGGCCGCGATGCCGCTGACGATGGGCGCGGCCATGGAGGTGCCGCTCATCGAGCCATAGCTGCCGAAAATGGTACTGTAGATACCGACGCCGGGGGCGGAAATGTCTTTTGCGGGGCCATAGTTGGAGGTGGAGGCACGGGCGCCGCTTTGGTCGGTACTGATGACGCTGATGACGTTGTCATAATCGCTGGGGTAGAAGGGCTCGGTGAGGGTGTGACCGCTTGTGAAGTTGCCCGCGGCGCACACGACAACAACATCCTGCGCGTATGCCGCGTTTATCGCGGTTTCCAAAAGCAAGCTGTCGGAGTAGCTGCCCAGGCTGAGGTTGATGACCGCAGCGCCTTTTTGCACTGCATAATCAACAGCAGCGGCGATGTTCCTGTTGGTGGCGTTGGGAAACACATTGATGGGCATGACCTTTACGATGTTGGTGTTCGCGCCGCTGGCCACGCCGGCCACGCCGATGCCGTTGTTTGCCTGGGCGGCAACAAGGCCGGCCACATGGGTGCCGTGGTCGTCTATGCGTTCAAGCGGTGTGCTGGGGGCCTGCGCCGTGCCGTCGGGCGAAAAGTCGACATAGTAATCCATGGCCAGGTTGTTCACAAGGTCGGGGTGGGTCACGTCGATGGGAGTGTCGATTACGGCCACCAACAGTTCCTCTGCCTGGCCGGCGCCCAGCTGTTCCCAGGCGCCCAGCGTGTCCACGCCGCTGCCGGCGTTGTGGTGCCACTGGGAAGGCTTGAAGGGATCGTTCATCCCCACGGCCTGCGACGCCGGCGAGAGGCCGGTAGCCGTATCTACCTGGTCCCCGGTGGAATCTTCAACGGGGTGGTACAAGTACACCGGCTCGGCAAAGTCCACGGCCGGGTCGGCTGTAAGCTCCGCCGCGGCCATCTCCACGGTGTATTCCAGCGGGATCCCGGCCACGCTGACGGTTTGGCCCGGCAGGCTGTTCGCAATCTCGGTCAGGATGGCGTCGTGTTCAGCCAGGGTTTCCTCGGCTGCTGTTTGGGTCACTTCCTCTTTGAAGACGACGACCACCTCGCCGGGCAGGTAGCCAAGGCCGGCCTGTGCGCGCTCGTCGGCAGCTTCTGCATAATGGGCCAGCGTCTCGTCGGCACGCGCATCCACGGCGTCGGCAAAGGCGGGCAGCTGCGCGTTGGGTTCTTCCCCGGCGTAGTAAAAGTCCAGTATCCGGCGCAGTGCGGCAAGGAATGCCTCGTCGTCCATGTATTCGTTCAGGCGCAGGGCGGCCTGCCGGCCGTCGGCGGCAGCCAACTCAAGCAGTTCATCTGCATCCGTGAAAGATGCGGGGTCTTCGCCGGCCGGCTCCTGCCGGGGGGAAGAGACGGCGTCGCCGAGGGATTCACTGTCCGCCTGAGGTACGACGGCGCTGTCGTCTGGGGTTTCGCTGTCCAGTTGGGAAGTGGAGGCACTGTCGTCTGGGGTTTCTCCATCCGGTGGGGGGGTGGCGGTGCTGTCGTCGATCGTCTCGCCGTCGGATGGAGTGGTGAGGGGCGGCTCCCCGCTGTCGCCGTCGTCCTGCGCCTGTACGATGCTCTCGGGCGCCTCGGCCGCAAAGGCGGGCGTATAGGCAACCGAAACATACCCCGCCAACATGCACACGGTCAGCAATGCCGCCAGGGTGGACAGTATCCTGCGAATCCCTCTTTCCATCAATTGGACCTCACTGTTCGTTGGTTTCTATGTATTTGGCAATGCGTCCCGCATGTGGGTGGGTCACCGGATGTCCAGCTCGACCGGGCAGGTGCCGTACTTGGCGTCCAGCGCCAGGAATACCGCCCAGTAGGCCATGTCCGCAGTGCCCATAAGGCCGGAAGCCTCGGGTGTGTGGCGGGCGATGTGCGCGGTGAGCGTATCTTCCGAAAAGGTCACATCCTCCGCCACGATGCGCGTGGAGCCGCTGCCCTCTTCCAAAAAGACCAGCAGCAGGCAGCTGTTTTCGAAAAATGACTCGTCATATGCGGCGGCGGTCTGTTCAAAGTCCACATCTCCGTAAGAGGCCGCAAGGCCCAGCCCGTTGCGGTTTTCGTCGCAGAAGGCCTCCAGCTGCTGCACGGAGGTGAACATCTGGCTGTAGGGTGGCCGGGAAGGGCCGTCCATGCTGCCTATGCGCACGAGCTGCCAGTCAAAAGAAACGTCCATGCCACCCTCCCCGTTTACCGAACCGGACGAAGCGCCGCCTGCGCTGCCGGTGCCCGTGTTGGCCGGCGCGCAGCCGGCGGCGAATATGCTCCCAAGCATCAAAAGAGCGCAAAATAGCGCCGACAAGATGGATTTACGCGCCAGCGGACGCCGTACGATCCGGTGCCGCCGTGCGGGCAAACGCATATAGATCCACTGTGAAACACACTTCTCCATAATGAGCATATTATACCATAGCCAATGTGATACTCTCAAGTGTATTGGCCCAAAGTTTGTGGCGGATGTGGTGTTTGTGCCGCTTGGGCCGCGATGTTTGACATCGCGGAATGATTTACCTATCATGAAAGCAGTAAACACTGTGTGGGCGTGGGGAAGAGAGGGATGGCGAAGGTGAAAAACAGACGGGCATACCTTGCCAACCTGGCTGGACTTGCGCTCATGTTCTATATTGTTTTGGCGGCGGCGGGCAGCCTTGTGGCGGGGCTGGTGCTGCGCGCCGTGGGCGCCGGCGCGCCCGCCTGGGCAGGTAGCCTTGCCAGCCTGCTGGTGACGGTGGCATCGTTTGTGCCGCCAGTGCTGGTGGCGGGGCGGCGGGAGCGCAGGGCCGGCCTGCGCCTGCCCATGGGGCGGGGGCGCATCCCTATTGCAGTATTGCTGCCGCTGTTTTTGGGGGCCATGGTGGCGGTGAATTCGCTGGCCAGCCTGCTGCGCGGGGCGCTTGTGCAGGCGTGGGAGCTGCCCGAAGCGTCGGCGGCCTTACTACCGGAGGACGGCAGAGCGCGTCTTTTTTACTTTCTCCTTGTGTGCGTGGCCGCGCCGGTGCTGGAGGACCTCTTCTTCCGCGGGGTGTTGCAACGGGCGCTGCGCCCGTATGGGGTGGGGTTGGCCATCCTGCTTTCGGCCGTGCTGTTCATGCTGGCCCATGCAAACCTGTGGGAGCTGCCCACAGTATTTGTTTTGGGGGCCATCATCGGCTATGTGGCCGAGGTGAGCGGTTCGCTGCTACCGGGTATTGTGCTGCACGCGGCCAACAATCTGGCTATGTTTTTGATCCTGCTGCAGCGTCAGCGCCTTTCGGGCATGGCGTCGCTGGCGTTTGTTTTCTGGATGGTGCTTTTATTCGTTGCGCTGTTCGTGGCTGGCCTGTGGGCGGTGCACCGGTTCCGGCTTTTGCCGCTCTTCCGCCTGCGGCAACGCAAGACGGGACGCAAACGCCTGCGGCAACACAGCCCCGAGCGGATACGGGGCAAGAGGCCGGGCCGGGCTGCGTTGGGTGACCTGCTGGGCCAGCCGGCTTTTGCGGCCGGGGCGGTGGCCATGGTAGCCTATTGTATCATTCGGCTGTTCTCAGGCTGAGGTAACGTATGGGAGGGGACAAGGCGTGCGGGATGAAGAGCTGATGCAGATTGCCCTGGACGAGGCGGCGCTGGCGGCCGCGGAGGGCGAGGTGCCGGTGGGCGCCGTGGTGGCAAAGGACGGGCAGGTGGTGGCGCAGGCCCACAACCGGCGAGAGGGCGACAAAAATGCGCTGGCCCATGCCGAACTGTTGGCCATCGATGCCGCGTGCAGGGCGCTGGGCGGTTGGAGGCTGTGGCAGTGCGAGTTGTTCGTGACGCTGGAGCCTTGCCCCATGTGTGCGGGGGCCATCATCAACAGCCGCATTGCGCGGGTGGTGTGGGGCGCGCCCGACCCGAAGGCCGGGTGCTGCGGCTCGGTGGCAGACCTGTTCGCATTGCCTTTCAACCACCGGCCCCAGATGCAGGACGGCCTGCTGGCAGGGGAGAGCCGGGCGCTGCTGCAGGCGTTTTTCTCCTCGCTTCGTGGCCGCCTGCGCGGGGAGCAGGATGCCGCAGGTGGAGAAGATGCGGACGAAGGATGAGGCGTGGCCGGCGATATGCGGTGAATGGCTGTGCGATGCCGGACGGGAAGCACAGAGAAAACCGTGACAAAAAAGGAACGGGAGTGTGGCGCTGATGGGCAGAAGCGTATTGGTGACGGGCGCGTCGGGGGGCATCGGCGCCGCTGTGGCACGGCAGTTTGCCGCCGGGGGTGACCGGGTGGCCCTGTGTGCGCACGCACATCCGGAGCGCGCGCAGGCCCTGTGCGAGGAGCTTTTGGCCGACGGACAGGCGGCCATTGCCTGCGAAGGCGACGTGGGCGATGCCGCTGCCGTAGAGGCGATGTTCGCCGCCGCTGAAGCCGCCCACGGGCCGGTGGAAGTGCTGGTGAATGCGGCGGGCCACGCGCAGCAGAAGCTGTTCTGCGATATCACCGAAGAAGAATGGCGGCGGATGTTCGATGCGCACGTGACGGGCAGCTTTTTAGCCTGCCGGCGGGCGCTGCCGCACATGGTTCGCGAAAAATGCGGGTGTATCGTGAATATATCCTCCATGTGGGGGCAGGTGGGCGCCTCGTGCGAGGTGCATTATTCGGCGGCCAAGGCGGCGGTTATCGGGCTCACGAAGGCGCTGGCTAAAGAGGTGGGCCCCAGCGGCGTACGGGTGAACTGTGTGGCACCGGGCGCTGTGGACACGGAGATGATGGCCGCCTTTGGTGCAGAAGACCGGGCCGCCCTGTGCGGTGAGACGCCGCTGGGGCGCCTGGGCACGCCGGAAGAGGTGGCCGCGGCAGTGGTGTTCCTCGCGTCGAAGGGGGCGGGGTTCATCACCGGGCAGGTGCTGGCGCCCAACGGCGGGCTTGTGGTGTGAAGAGGGAAGATTTGCCGGTTTTGGAGAGGAAAGGGGAGAGACGCTTGCGATACGCCGCATTCTTCCGTGGCCTGAACGTGGGCGGCCACGCAAACGTGAAGATGCAGGACCTGCGCGCCCTGCTGGAGGGGCTGGGCTTTGCCGGGGTGCGCACCTACATCCAGAGCGGCAACGCGGTGTTTGAGACTGAGCTGCCGGAGGACGAATGTACCGCCCGCATCTGCGAGGCGTTTACCGCCCGTTTTGGCATAGACTGCGCCGTGACGCTGCGCACGGAGGAAGAGCTTGCGGGTGTCCTGCGCGGGCTTCCCTTTGACGCGCAACAGATGGCGGCGGCGGAAGCCGCCGACCCCAAAGTGGAGCACGTGTATGTGTACCTGGCCGACGGGCCGGTGCCGCAGGAGGAGCTGGACGCCATGCGTGGCAGGTATGAAGGGCCGGACCTGCTTTGTGAAGGTACGCGCGAGGTGTACCTACTCTGCCACGAGAGCGTGCGCCTGTCCAAACTGGCGGCGCTGCTGCCCCGGCTGGGGCGGGCCCTGACGGCGCGCAACCTGCGCACGCTGCAAAAGGTGCACGGGATGATGGCCGGCGGCAAGGCTTGACAAACAAAAAGCCCTCTGCTACAATAGCATCCAATATCACAAACCGTGGATCGGGAAGAGTACCCTGCGCAAACGGACCCTAGAGAGCACGCCTGCTTGGTGGAAGGGCGGCGTCACGCGCGCAGGCGAATGGACCCGAGAGGGCGGCCCGAAAGCGCGCAGGCGCGAGTAGTAGCCGACGGGGATGCCGCATCCGTTACCAGCGTGGCGCACATACGGGTATATGCCCGTGCGTGGCAGAGGCGGGTGGCGCGTTGGATTGCGCCATCAACTTGGGTGGCACCGCAGGAGTTTTTGGGCTCCTGTCCCTTGGAAGAGGGACAGGAGCTTTTTGTTTTGTGGGTTTTGGCCCAAAAGGAGGAGACACGATGTATATCCCCGGAAGACGATGGCGATGGCGAGGCGCGAAAAGGGCAAAGGCTGCCGCACGCGGCTGCCGGTAAAACACAAATGATAACGCGCCGCCCTTTTAGGCGGGCGACCCAAATGAGAGATATGAAAGGAAGGTCATCATCATGGCAAAGATACCCAATAAAGTATACCTGGGCGAGGAGAACCTGCCCAAGCAATGGTACAATGTGCGGGCGGACATGCCCCAGCAGCCCGACCCCATGCTCAACCCCGCCACCGGGCAGGCGGCCACCTTCGAGGATATCCGCCCTGTGTTCTGCGACGAACTGGCAAAGCAGGAGCTGGACGGCACCACACGGTACATCGACATCCCCGAGCCCATCCAGGATTTCTACCGTATGTTCCGCCCCTCGCCGCTGGTGCGCGCCTATTCGCTGGAAAAACACCTCGGCACCCCGGCCAAGATCTATTACAAGTTCGAGGGCAACAACACCTCGGGCAGCCACAAGCTGAACTCCGCCGTGCCGCAGGCGTATTATGCCAAAGAGCAGGGCCTTACTCGCCTTACCACCGAGACCGGCGCCGGCCAGTGGGGCACCGCCCTCTCGATGGCGTGCGGCTTCTACGGCCTGGACCTGACCGTGTATATGGTGAAGGTGAGCGCCGAACAGAAGCCCCAGCGCCGCACGCTGATGGAGGTGTATGGCGCCAACGTGATACCCAGCCCCAGCAACACCACCGAGGTGGGGCGGGCCATCCTGGCCGAACACCCGAACACCGGCGGCAGCCTGGGCTGCGCCATCTCGGAAGCGGTAGAGGCTGCTGTGAAAACGGAGGGCTGCCGCTATGTGCTGGGCTCGGTGCTCAACCAGGTGCTGCTGCACCAGAGCGTCATCGGCCTGGAGGCCAAAACGGCCATGGAGATGCTGGACGAGTACCCGGATATCGTCATCGGCTGCGCAGGCGGCGGCTCCAACCTGGGCGGCCTCGTCTGCGCCTACATGCAGGACAAGCTGACCGGCAAAAAGGCGCCCCACTTCATCGCCGTGGAACCGGCCTCCTGCCCTAGCCTGACCCGCGGCCGCTACGCCTACGATTTTTGCGATACTGGACGCATCACCCCCATGGCGCGCATGTACACGCTGGGGTCCGGCTTCATGCCCTCGGCCAACCACGCGGGTGGCCTGCGCTATCACGGTATGTCGCCGGTGTTGTCCAAGCTGTACCACGACGGCTACCTGGACGAGGCCCGCGCCGTGGAGCAGAGCAAGGTGTTCGAAGCCGCGCAGCTGTTTGCCCAGCGGGAGGGGTTGTTCCCGGCGCCGGAATCTTCCCACGCCATCCGCGTGGCCATCGACGAAGCGCTGAAGTGCAAGGAGACGGGTGAGGCCAAGACCATCCTGTTCGGCCTCACAGGTACCGGCTACTTCGACATGACCGCCTACCGCAGCTTCTTGGACGGCACCATGACGGACTATGTGCCCACCGACGAGGACCTCGCGAAAGGTTTTGCCAGCCTGCCGGACGTCCCCGGCGCACAGGACTGAGAATTGCAGAGAAAGCGCCGCTCCCAACAGGGAGCGGCGCTTTGCTTACATTGCGGGCAGAGGCGCATTCAGTCCGCCAGCCAGGCCTGGCCGGGCGCCAGCTTCTGCGTGAACAGGCGGCCCAGAAGGCTTGCGTCGTGGGCTTCGTGGTACTGGAAGAGCATCTCGCCTTCCTTCCCGTCTGCGGCGGGGCCCAGAATCTCCACCTTGCCCGTTGTGTGGGAGAGGCAGTAGCGGAAGGCCTTGCCCAGGCCGCTCTGGCGGGCCTTGGCTTCGTTCACCACCTGCCAGCCGGCGGCCAGCGGAACCTGGAAGCGCGCCTGTACGCCTGCCACCGGCCTGCACTGGAACAGATAGTACGGCTCCACGCCCGCGGCCACCAGCCCCCGCAGCAGGGCGGCCAGCGTGTCGGGGTCGTCGTTCACGCCGCGCAACAGCACCGCCTGGTTCTTCACAGGGATGGCAAGCTGCCGCACCCGTCGCAGGGCGGCCAGCGACGCGCTTGTCAGTTCACGCGGGTGGTTAAAATGGGTGATGAATATAAGCTGTTTTTTCGAGTTGTATCGCTCTAATATAGCGATGAGGGCGTCGTCGTCCGTGATGCGCGCGGGGAAGACGACCGGCGTGCGGCTGGCGACGCGGATGGCGTCCAGATGCGGGATGTCGGCAAACAGCGAGAGCAACTTCTCCAGCCGGGTGTTCTCGTTCAGCAGTGCGTCGCCGCCCGAAAGAAGCACGTTGGTAATCTCGGTATGCTGCTGTACGTAGGCGCGCATCTCCTCGAAATGGGCGGCCACCTCTTCGTCCGAAGTGCCCACCAACCGCCGGCGGAAGCAGTGGCGGCAGTACATGGCGCACTGGTTGGTAGACAGAACCATGGCCGTTTGGGCGTATTTGTGCTGCACGCCGGTGAGCACCGTGTTCTCCGCTTCGCCGCTCGTGTCGAACCGGCCGGCGGCGTCCGTCTCTTCCAGCGAGGGGATGCTCATGCGGCGGATGGGGTCGTCTGGGTCATCCCAATTGATGAGAGAGAGGTAATAGGGTGTAACGGACATGGGGAAGCGCTGCAGCAGCTCCTCCATCTGGCGGCGTTCGTCATCGGCCATCTGTATATGGGGCAGCAGGTCCTGCACGCGGGTATAGTTTTGCGAAAGCTCTGTTTGCCAGCTCATGTTTTGTCGTTTCCCCCAGGGTTTTGTTGTGTGGCGGTTACTGCATGGGGCGCAGCTGCACCCCGCACAGGTGTTCGTCGGATGCGGCGCAGTATTCGGCGGCGGCCACGGCCGCCACAGCGCCGTCGGCCGCGGCGGTAACGATCTGCCGCAGCGGTTTTTTTCGCAGGTCGCCCGCCACCCACACGCCGGGCAGTGGGGTGGCGCAGTCTTCGCCGGCGTCCACATAGCCCTCGATGTCGAGGGGCAGAAGGTCGTGGTACAACGAGGTTTCCGGCTCGAGGCCGATGGCGACGAAAACACCGTCCACCGGCAGCGAACGTTCGCCGTCCGGCGTGGCCACGCGGCAGCCACGCACCTTTTCATCCCCTTCGATAGCGGTGAGCCGGCTGTCCAGCAGCAGCTCCACATTGCCGCGCGCACGCACGGCCGTCTGTTTCACGTGCGCGGCGCGGAAGGTGTCCCGCCGGTGGATACGATACACTTTTTTGCAGTTGTTGCTGAGGAAGAGCGCGTCGGTGAGGGCGGTGTCGCCCCCGCCCACAATGGCCACCGTGCCGCCGCGGAAGAAGGAGGCGTCGCAGGTGGCGCAGAAGGACACACCCTTGCCGGCGAAGCGTTCTTCGCCGGGCACGCCCAGCATGCGCCGGCGCACGCCGCCCGCCAGGATGACCGTGCGCCCCTCGTACACGCGCCCCGGGGTAGTGAGGCGTTTCACCTCGCCGTCCAGTTCCACGCCCTGCACCGCTTCAAAGCGCACCTCCGCCCCCTGGGAGGTGGCGTGGGTGTACAGGTTGTTGGCAAAGTCCACACCGTCCACCCCTTGCAGGCCAGGATAGTTATCCACCTCACTGGTGAGGGAGATCTGCCCGCCGTAGGCATTTTTATCGAACACGATGACCGACAGCCCAGCGCGGGCTGCGTAGATGGCGGCAGTGAGACCTGCGGGCCCGGCGCCGACAACCAGTAAGTCTGTCATATGGGTGCCCTTTCTGGCCCGTATTCACGGGCGGTTACAGTTGCACTGTGGGCAACTGCGGTTTTCAAATTTTGTACACTGCGGAGGTGTATCCTTTCTTATTGTGTTGTAAGTATACAATATTTCAAGTGGCTATGCCAACAAAACAGGTCGGATTTGCACTGGCGGCGTTACTTTCAGACGCCCGCCCGCTATTTGCCATTCCAACTGTTTGGTGGTAAAATAGCGGGGACGGCAATAGCCGTCCTGCAAGCGAAGGAGGTGCTGTGCTGGCATTGCGAACGAACGCAAAAGGGCTGTTGAGCCTGCTGTGTTGCGGGCTGTTGCTGCTGGCCGGCTGCGCGCCCTTTGGCATGCAAAATATGAACGACCTGCTGCATGCCCCGGCCCTGGGGCAGGGGCAGGGCGAGGTACAGAAGGCGCTGGCCCAGCATGTGGGCGAGCAGCCTGAGTATAAATACCCCAAAGAGGGCGACTGGAGAAGCCCCCTCGTTATGGCCGACCTGGATGGCAACGGCGTGGAGGAGGCGGTGCTTGTGTATGCCCTGCCCAACTCCACGGCGCTGGACCGCAGCACCAATGTGTACGTGGCGGTGCTGGAACAGGCGGAGGGCGAGTGGCGGGTGGTGCAGGACATCGAGGGCCAGGCGGGCGAGGTGGCCTCGCTGGATGTGGCCGACCTGTTGCAGGATGGCACGCAGCAGCTCATCGTGGGCTATGCCAACGCCAACCTGAGCAGTAAGATCTTTATGCTGTACCAGTACAAGGGCGGCATATTGGAAGCGCTGTACCGCACGGCCTATTCGCGCTATGAGCTGGAAGATTTCACGGGCAGCGGGGCCAAGGACCTGGTCATCGTCTCGCCCGACGACAATGTAAAGGGCATGTTTTTACAGTATGTGTCTGCGGTGGACGGCGCGTTCGACTTTGCACAGAAGCCGGTGGCGTTGGGGGCCAATTTTGTGTCCTGTGTGGGGCTGTACCCCAGTGCCGGCCCCGAGGGCGAACGGCTGATCATTGCCGACTGCAAGACCGGCGACGATCAACTCTCCAGCCAGATCATCTACTATTCGGGCGACCATTTCTTCGTCGTGTCTGATGCGAAGGGCATCGATGCCCTGCTGGGTGAGACGGCCCGCGCGAACCCGCTTCTCAAATCGCAGGATATCGACGCGGACGGCATTGTGGAGATTCCCCAGCGCATGGGCAAAGACCCTATCCACACGCGGAAAGGGGACAAAAACCTCGAGTTTGTGAAGTGGATGGACTTTACGCAGGAAACGCCGGTGGTGCGCCAGGCGGGTATCCTGGATTCCGACCGCGGGGTGTACATCCGCCTGCCGGAGGCGTGGCTGCTGGAGGACGGACAGGACGCGCCCGCCGTGCGCGTGGCCGACGGGTTGAACGAGGGCGAGTGGCGCATCGAGGACGAGGAGACGGGGCGCACATTGATGCGTCTGCAGATCCTGGAAGCCGACCAGACGCCCCCCGGGGACGCGCTGCTCATCTCGCCCATCTCGAGCGCCTACCTGACGCTTTCGAGTTCGCTCACACTGACGGAACAGATGCAGATACAGCCCGTAGAACTGGGCTGATGCTTTTTGGAGAGGATGAGCGGCTACTATGAAGAAGATTTTGGTTGTGGAAGACGAGAGTTCCATCCGGGAGTTGATCGCACTCAACCTGCGCATGGCCGATGATTATGAGGTGGTAGAAGCACCCAGCGCCGAAGAAGCACTGGAAATATTCTCCCAAAGCCCTGACAGCTTCGATTGTGCCATCCTCGACATCATGCTGCCCGGCATGAACGGTTTTTCGCTGTGCGAGAACATCCGGCGCGTCTCGCCCATGGTGGGCATCGTGATGCTGAGCGCCAAGAGCCTGGAGAAGGACAAGATAGAAGCGTTGTCCATTGGCGCGGACGACTACATGACTAAGCCCTTCTCCATCAGCGAACTGAAGGCCCGCATCGAGGCGCTCTGCCGCCGGGTGGGCCGCAGCCAGGCGGCAAACAGTGAGGAAGGAAAGCTGAGCAGCGGCATCTTTACGTTGGACGAAAAGAGCCGCATGCTGCTAAAAAATGGCCAACCTATCGACCTGACACAGGTGGAGTTCCAGATTATGGAGCTGTTCTTCCACAACAGCGGCACCGCCCTTGTGCGCGAGAAGATACTGGAGGGCGTGTGGGGCGAAAACTACTTTGGCGATGTGAAGATTGTGGATGTGAACATCCGCCGCCTGCGCATGAAGATCGAGGACAAGCCCTCCAGCCCGGAGCACATCCTGACCGTGTGGGGCTATGGCTACCGCTGGAACCCATAAGGTGGCGGAGTGTTGGACCTGCAAAACGCCGTGTTCGGCACAAGTGACCGGGATTCCTCTGCGCAGAGCTGTTGCTGTCTCCCGGGAGTTCACATTTTGTGTGAACTCCAGACCTGTGCTGTGGAACACCGCTCGCTTGTAACGAACAGATACCCTTGGCTCCGTCTGAAACACACTCATGCGGACACAGAGGATTCACCCTCCACCCGCCCTATGAAAGGAGACCCGGCCCTGTGCCAACGCATAGAACCCACAAGGCAAAAACCATCACCAAGCGTTGGCTCCGCGGCAGCTTGTTCTTCACGCTGGCCGTGGTGCTTGTGGCTGTGGGTATTTTTTTGTCCAACGTCATCTCCGGCTATTACACGAACGCCGATCTTGCCATCCGCGACCAGTTCAACAACCTGGAAAAACAGCTCAGCCTGTACAAGGCGGAATCGAGCGAGGCAAAAGCGCTTGGCCTCATCAAGGCTGTGGAACAGTTCGAGAAGAAGGCCCAGTTCGAGCTGATGCTGGTGGATGAGAGCGGGCGGGTGGTGCTTACCTCGGCGGGTGTGCAACCCACGGCCACGGAAGAGATGCCCCCCGATATCAGCACCGCGCTGCGGTACGACACCGCCGGCGGCAAGTATGTGGGCCGCAACGAGAACGGCGAACGGGTGATGGCCATCACAAAGCTGGCGCCCTACGCTTCGGAGGGCGTAGTGGCCATCCGCTTTGTCACAAGCCTGTCCGGCGTGGACCTCGCCGTGCGCAACGTAGTCATCATCGCCGTCGTCTTCCTGCTCGTCATTGTGCTGGCCAGCATCATCTCCGGCGCCTATTTCATCCGCTCGATCGTCTACCCGCTGCGGGATGTGGAGGCCACGGCCGCGCGCATCGCGCAGGGAGATTTTGATACGCGCATCGAGATCACCGCGGAGGATGAGATCGGCAGCCTGTGTAAGACCATCAACAATATGGCCGAAGAGCTGGGCGACACCGAGCGCATGAAGAACGAGTTCCTCTCCTCGGTGAGCCACGAACTGCGCACCCCGCTCACCTCCATCAAGGGCTGGACGGAGACGATGGGCCGCCTGCGCGACCCCGCCGACCCCGCCTTCCAGCGGGGCATGCAGATCATTGCGGGCGAGACGGACCGCCTGTCCGAGATGGTGGAGCAGCTGCTGGACTTTTCGCGCATGCAGAGCGGCAGCGAGCTGAAGGTAGAGCTGCTGGACCTGGCCGCCGAGGTGGAGGACGCCGCGCTGCTGGCCGTGCCGCGCGCCGTGAACATGGGGCTCAATCTCTCGTGGGAGACGCCGGAACTGCCCGTGCCCGTGCGCGCGGACAAGCACCGGGTGCGCCAGGTGCTGCTGAATGTGCTGGACAACGCGCTCAAGTATTCGGACAAGGGCGGCGCCATCAACGTGGACGTGCAGATGAAAGGCGAGGACGCCTACGTCGTTATAACAGACGAGGGACAGGGCATCACACCCGAAGACCTGGAAAACGTAAAGACCAAGTTCTACAAGGGAAAGCGCGCCAAGCGGGGCAGTGGCATCGGCCTTGCGGTGGTGGACGAGATCATGCGGGGGCATTCGGGCTCGCTGGATATCCGGAGCGAAGCGGGCAGGGGAACGGTCGTCACACTGCGCTTCCCGATGGATATAGAGAGCGGCTGAGGACAGCAACAGAGGGGACGGGAAACCGGGGCGTTTGCAAATGCGCCCACACGAAGGAGAAACAACAACCTATGGCAAAACGCAGCAAGTTCAAAACCACCGTGGGCGGCCAGGCCGTGATGGAGGGCGTGATGATGAACGGCCCGGCCAAATGGTGCCTGGCCGTACGCAAGCCGGACGGCGATATCATCACCGAGGTGCACGAAGGCGCCCGCCGCCCCTGGGCCAAATGGCCCCTTGTGCGGGGCATCGTCAGCTTTTTCAGCTCCATCATCATGGGCTACCAGACGATGATGCGCAGTGCAGAGCTTTCAATGGGGGAGGAAGAGGAGGAGGAAGAACCCTCCAAGTTTGACCTGTGGCTGGAAAAACATTTTGGCGAGAAGGGCATGAAGGTGTTCATGGGTGCGGCGGCGGCCGTGGGTGTGGTGTTGGCCATCGTGCTGTTCATGGTGCTGCCCACGGCCATCGTGGGGTTTGCCGGCCGGTTTGTGGATTTGGGTGCATGGCGCACGGTCATCGAGGGCGTCCTGAAGATCGCTTTGTTTGTGGGCTACCTTGCGCTTGTGCGCAACATGAAGGAGATACGCCGGGTATTCCGCTACCACGGCGCCGAGCACAAGACCATCAGCTGCTACGAGGCGGGGGACGAGTTGAGCGTGGAGAACATCCGCGGGCACAGCCGCTTCCACCCGCGCTGTGGCACCAGCTTCCTGCTCATTGTGCTCATCGTGTCCATCCTGGTGTTCAGCCTTGTACCCTGGAGCGGCACGCTGATGCGCGTGGGGCTGAAGATCCTGCTGCTGCCTGTGGTAATGGCGCTGGCGTATGAGATCATCCGCCTGGCCGGCCGGTATGACAACCCCGTCACGCGGGCGGTGTCCGCCCCGGGGTTGTGGCTGCAGCGATTGACCACCGGCGAGCCGGACGATTCGATGATCGAGGTGGCCATTGCCGCCGTGCAGCCGGTGCTGCCAGAGCAACCGGACGAGGCCAAGTGGTGAGCGGCCGGGACGCATACAAACAAATAAAAGAGATGCTGCGCGGCGCGGGCATCGAGGAAGAGGAGGCTGGCCACGAGGCCGGCCTGCTTTTTTTCCATGTGTGCGGTGCAACCCGTTTCGAGCGGGAGACGTTGGACGAGGGTGAGTGGGCGGCACTGCAGGCGCTTGCCAGCCGCCGCGTCGGGCGGGAGCCGCTGCAGTACATCCTGGGCAAATGGCCTTTTTTGGATATGGAACTCGCCGTGGGTCCGGGGGTGCTCATTCCCCGCCCGGAGACGGAAGAGGTATGCCTGTGGGCGGCAGCGCTAGTTCAGGCGGAGCCATCCGGCGGGGCGGCCGCCCCCGAGGTGTTGGACCTGTGCGCCGGCAGCGGCGCGCTTGCGCTGGGATTAGGCGCCCTGTTGCCCGGTGCGCGGGTGGCCGCGGTGGAGAAGGAAGCGGCGGCGTTTGGCTGGCTGCAAAAGAACGTGGACGCGCTGGACGATGGCACGGGGCGGGTGTGCGCAGTGCTGGCCGACGCGCTGGCCTATCATGAAACACTGCCCGACGCATCGCTCGACCTCATCGTATCAAACCCGCCCTATGTGACGGAGGAAGAATACACCGGGCTGGCACCCGAACTGCGCTTCGAGCCGCGTAGTGCGTTAGTGGCCGGGGAAAAAGGGCTAGCCTTCTATCGGGCTATCGCACGGGACTACCTGCGGGTGCTGAAGCCGGGCGG
>JAVBQQ010000051.1:0-31729 GCA_031548875.1 Oscillospiraceae bacterium | reverse complement strand
CCTCGTGGCCCGCCCTGCCCGCAGGTGGCGCCCGAGCGCCTGTGTGTATAACACCAAAAATCCAATGGACCCAAAACGCGCGGCCCTGAATGGGCCCCGCTTTTCCCTTGCCTCCCCCGTCCCATCCTATGCACATGGCGCCACTACATAGGCATCCTTCCTGCCCGTCAGTGGATATCCGCCCTGTCCAGCCATCCGGTCACTTGGCCGCTGCCCACCCGCGCGGCACTGTTGGTGATGCGATATCGTCCGTTCACCTCTTCCCCGTCATGGATGTAAAACGGGTTCACAACGCCTATACCCGCGTCGGGCAGGTAGTTGGCCACCGTGTCGTCATAGGCGGTGGCGTACAGTGGCGCGCCCTTCAGATCGGTGATGCGCCGCCCCGTCGCGTACAGGTTTTCCGCCTGGGGCGCGGCCGCTTGGGGCGTTTTCCCCGTCTTGGAGGCGCTCGGCGTGTTTTTCTTCTTTGCACTCTTCTTTGTTTCCACGCTTTTCTTGGGCTCTCTCGGCTGCACCGGTGCCGGCGGCTCCGCAGCGCGGTCCACAGTATCATTGCCCGCGTGGTCCCCTGTCAGATTGGGCACGCCGCTCCACTCGGCGGGCACTACCGCCCGGCCGCCCACCGTCACCTCAAAGTGCAGGTGCCGGCCGGTGGAATCCCCGCTCGAGCCTGCCACGCCGATCTTATCCCCCTGCGCCACGGCCTGCCCCGGCTGTACGGCGATGCTCTCCAGATGCTGGTAGGTCTCCACCGCCTCGCCCACCTGCACCCGCACAAGGTTGCCGCGTCCGCCGTTGTATCCATAGCTTGCCTCGCTCACCCTGCCGCCGCTCACCTCGCGCACGACCCAGTCGCCGCGCGTGATGATATCCTCACCGTTGTGGTGCTCCGTCCCCCCTGTGATGGGGCTTGTCCGCCAGCCAAACGGGCTGGTCACCTGGTTGTTCCCCGCAAATGGTGTCATGTTTTCCTCCTCAATAGATTTCTGCGTCAAATGCAGCATGGGCCACGTTGTTCGGACAATACAACACATAGCTCTGGTTCGACACCAGCCCCGTCAAGGCTGTTGACAGACGCATCATGTTGGGCGCCGCCCTTGTCGCGCCTGCATCGATGGTTGGCGCCGTAGCCAATGCAATGTTCGTACCGTTGCCACGCGCCGTCCACTGCGTCGGCGTAAATTCGAGGACCGGGTCTGCCACCCTCAATGGAACCGGCAACTGCACGAAGGTAAGCAAAGCCGCCGTGCTCACAGCAAACCCGTGCAGGACTGCTCCACCAGCAAATTTGTAATAGTATCTCTGGCACCGCAGCAACTCGTCGGTATAGGTAGGTGCAGTATACTCCAAGGGTGCCGGGCCGTGGTTCAGCATCATGCCCGCCACCTCAAACCACGCGCCGCTCGCCAGGTCGCCCACGCCTACATACAGGCCGGTGGCAAACGCAGGCGAAAACCCAAGCGTGTATTTTTTCCACCCCGTTTCCAGCGAGATCTTTTTGTCCTCGCTGCCCGCAGATATGTTCGCCTCACACGCAACACTTGCGCGCGCATAGAAGGAAAGCGTCGCCCCCCTGGACAAGTTCAGCGAATCTTCAAACAACTGCTGCATGGCGGCGTGCGCCCCGCTCCCGCTCTTTGCGGTCACACGCAGGGCGTATTTCGTCCCCAGCGGCGATGTACCACCCACCTGCGTATGCTTGCACGCGCCGCCAGCGTTGTTCCAGCGGTCGGCGCCGTACTGGACGAGCGTCGTGGAGGACCCAAAATCAAAGCTGGCGCCCCGCTGCCAGATATCGAACCCCCCGTTCATCAGCAGGTTGCCCGCCACCGCATCGCAGGCGTACCGGAAGATATCCGTCTGCAATGAAGCGGTGTCATAGGTCGCCATACCCATATCCCCCGCGCCGATCTCCCTCACCTTGTCATTCACGTAGTCGCGCAGACCGTTCAGCACCCCCTGCACGTTCCCCTCGGGAGAAGCCACCACGTCCTGCGGCGGCGCGGCGCCAATCTCCCGAGCCCCGGTGCTGGCCAACAATGCATCCACGTTGCCGTTCACAATGGGTATGATCACCTTCCGCGCCGTCTCCTCAAAGCGGTTTTTCAACTCGTCCGCGCTCATGGACGGCTTGTCCGGGAAGGGCGGCGCCACCCCCCTGCCCACCAGGTCCGCTTCCGTGATTTTTTTCAATGCCATCTGTTTCTCCCTTCTATCCGGTTCCGCTCTTCCCCATTGCCTCCGGGGGATGCGTTTCCTGCTTCCACCTCCATCCTATCGCCCCGCCGCCCTGCACTTCCATGCAATGCGAACCACTTCCGCCACGCCGTCCCAATCGGCGGCAATATCTTGCATTCAATGGCGTAATATTATATTATGTATGAATGTAAAACAAATTCGGCACAAGTGGATATGTTACGCTACGAGAGGAACAAACGGATGAACGTACTGATTCTGGGGCCCGACGCGAGCAGCACTGCGCAAGGCGAGCCCTTTTTTGCGCCCGGGGCCATGCTGCCAAATGGGGAAAGCATATTTGTCCGTCTGCTGCACACCCTGCGCGACGCAGGCATAACGAAGGTGATGGTGAGCGCCGGCGCACACAATGCGGCGCTTGATCAGCTCGCCGCACAGGGTGATGTAAAGGGCCTGCACCTGCAGTTTGTGCCCGGCGACAATGGGGCCGCCATCGGCAGCCTTGCCGATCTGCTGGCCGCCCGGAACACGCTGGACACCGAAAAACCCCTGCTTGTGATGAAGGCCGGCCTTGTGCTCACCGCACCCATGCTGGCCGCCTTTCGTTCAAACCCGAACCCATTCGCCTGTTGTGTGGACAAAACAAAACCCGCCCCCCAACCCTCTTATCTTGCGCAGCTGGACATGGAGCGCATCATCCAGATCGCACCGGGCTTAAGCGGGGCGGGCTCCTTTGCCATGCCGCCGCTCTACAAGCTGGACGCCGCGGCGCTGGACGCGCTGTGCGGCATCGGCCGGGCCCCGCAAAACGCCGGGTTGGAGCTGGAGCAGGCGCTTGGCATGCTGCTGAGGGACGGCATGGTATGCAAAGGGGTATTTCCCCAAAACCTCGGCTGCTACGCCGCCGAACCCATCGACGCCCAAAACGCGGCCGCTGTCGCGCTGGAATACGCGCAGGCCGACCATGCGAGCCAGGTACTTGTGAACGAGCCCAGCGGCATCCTGCACATAGGCGCCCTGCTCAAGCGCGCACGCGCCAAAAAACCGCTGCTTGTGTGCGGCAATTTTTACGAACAACTTCCAGTAGCGCACATCCTCAGCCATCTGGGCATCACGCCCGCTCTTTTCCAGCGCACTGCCGGGGCGGCGTATTCACAGGTCGTCGAAGGCGTGGAACGCTTCCGGCAGGCCGGGTGCGATGTTGTCATCTCGGTGGGCGGCGGCGCCACCATGGATGTGGCGAAGGCCATCGCCCTCTTTGCCCCGGCCGGCCTTGGCGAGACACACTGGCCGCCGCAACCGCCGGCCGGCACGCACGTGCGGCATCTGGCCATCCCCACCACGGCGGGCAGCGGCAGCGAGTGTTCTTCCCGCGCTGTGCTCTACCACAATAGCCAAAAATTGCTGCTGCACCACGAATCCATGCTGCCCCGGTATGTCGTCCTCGATGCCAACCTGCTAATCCCGCTGCCGGAATACCCCCGCGTGTGCGCCCTGTACGAGGCCATCGCAAACGGGTTGGACGTCCTGTGTTCAACAACGGCGACAGGCGAGCAACTGGCCATCGCAGACAATGCGACATCCATATTGCTGCGCAATATGAGAAGATATCTTGCCCAAGACGCCCGCGGTGCAGAGGTCGTGCTGCGCGCTGCCCACAGCACAGGGCTTGCCGCCGGCCTGCTGGCCGATAGCTTGTTCCAGGCCATTGCCAGCCCGTTGGAAAGCATGTTCCGCGTCCCCTACGGCCACGCGGTGGCTTGGTGTGTCCCACACGTCGTGGCGTTCATGCTGTCATACCCCTGCCCTGTCCCCAACCTGGACATGGGCCTGCGCCGCTTGCTGCAGCGGCGCAGAAGCGGCCATTTCCTGCTCTCCGCACCCTTCGCGCCGTGGCGGATGCCCCCCCTCGCGCACAACCCCGTCCATGCCGCGCAGGCACTCACGGACGCCGTGCTTGCCACACCGCCAAAAACCACGCTGTTCCCGATGGAACGCGAACCCCTGAACCAGTTGTACACAGCCATCCTGGACGGACGCCCCGCCTATGCGGTGCCGCCGCCCGAAGAACTGTCAAACGCAGGACTTTTGAATGCCGTCCCACAGGCAAAGGTGTAAGACCATGAAAAAAGTAATCACCTACGGCACTTTTGATATGTTGCACCACGGCCATCTCAAACTGCTCGAGCGCGCCAAGGCGCTGGGGGACTATTTCATCATCGGCATCACCAGCGACAGCTACGACCAGTACCGTGGCAAGCTCAACGTGGTGGATGATCTCGCCAAGCGCATCGAGAATGTGCGCGCCACCGGCCTTGCGGACGAGATCATCGTAGAAGAGTATGAAGGCCAAAAAATAGACGATATCGTACAGAAGAACATCGATATTTTCGCCATCGGATCCGACTGGGCTGGCACTTTCGACTATCTGGAAGAGTTCTGCCAGGTCGTTTATCTAGAGCGCACCCGCGGCATTTCCAGCTCCGATCTGCGGGATCAGACGCACAAATTCATCCGCTTCGGCATCGTGGGCACCGGCCTCGCTGCCCAGCAGTTCGTGGCGGAATCCCGCCACGTGAGCGGCATGGGCGTGGAGGGCGTGATGGCCGATGAAGCCGGCCGGGCCGAGTCCTTCTGTCGGCACCATGAGCTGCTGTTCGGCACGCAGGACTACAACGCGCTGCTGGACGGCTGCGACGCCATTTATCTGGCGCGGCACGATGACCAGTACCCGCTCATCCGCGCGGCGCTGGAGCGCGGCCGCCACGTTGTGTGCGAGCCACCGCTCTGCCTTTCGCTGCAACAAACGAGCGAGCTGTGCGCGCTTGCCCGGCAGAACAGCGCCGTATTGATGGAAAACTACACGACCTTGTATGCGCCCGGATTCCAGCGTCTCATCAGCCTTGCTAAAAGCGGCCGTATCGGCGATATCAAATCGGTGGACGTATCCTTCACCCGGGGTATGCCTGGCCCGGCCACGCCCGGCCAGCTGATGCACTGGGCCAAACTGCCACTGCTGCCTGCCCACCGCTTGTTTGGGCTGGAAAAGATGCGCCCTTCGGCCGTCTGCTGGCAACACGAAGAGGGCGGCGGGTTCGCAAATCTCACATTGGCGCACGAGAGCGCACTCACCACATTGCGGGTCGGCAACGCCGTCAAAGCGGAAGATACGCTGATTATCAGCGGCACAAAAGGCTTTTTGTCTGTCCCCTACCCCTGGTGGAAAACCGAGTATTACGAACTGCACGCCGACACAGACAGTTCGGTGCGCAAGTTCTACTATGCCTTCCTGGGCGAGGGCACCCGCTACGTGCTGGTGGAACTTCTGCGCCGCATTGCCGAGGGGGGCAGCGGCCCGGCCCAAGAGACAATGCTGCTGGCGGGCGCCATCGAACAGCTGCAAAATATCGTTCCCATGTTTATCCTGTAATCTTGAGAAAAGGAAGTGCACCCTTGAAAACAGCTGTTGTGACCGGCTCCACCAAGGGCATCGGCCGGGGCATCGCCGAGATGCTGCTGGACGAAGGCTATTTTGTGCTGATGAACTACGTTTCAGACGACGCAGCGGCCGAACAAACTTCTGCGGATTTTGCCCGGCGCTTTCCCGACCGTTTCGCCATCTGCAAGGCGGACCTCTCCTCCTTCGAGGGGCTGGACGCGTTCGTCGCATTTGTGCGTTCCCACACCCAAACGTTGCACTGCATCGTTCTGAATGCCGGCGCTACAGACCGCAGCCCTCTGGACGAGATCACGCCCGAGAGCTGGAACCATGTGATGAACACCAACCTCACCATTCCCCTGTTTTTAGTGCAGCAACTCCATCCCCTGCTGGCCGACCACAGCCGCATCATCGCGATCGGGTCGCTGCTCGGCATCAAGCCCCACGCATCCTCGCTGGCCTACAGCGTCTCCAAGGCGGGCATCAACTTCCTCTCCCAGTGCCTCGTGAAATGCTTCGCCGAGCGCCAGATCACCGTAAACGCAGTCGCTCCCGGTTTTGTGGACACGCCCTGGCAGCTGGATAAGCCGCAGCAGATCCGCACGAACATCGAGAACAAGACCGCCCTGCACCGCTTTGCCCGGGTGGATGAGGTGGCTTCGCTCTGCCGGCAGATCATCCAGAACGACTACCTGAACGGTTCGGTACTGGTCATCGACGGCGGATACGACTACAAATAAGCTGCAAAAAAGAGGGTGCCAATTGGCACCCTCTTTTTCTTATGCTTTATAGAGCCGCCGGCCCATCACACACACAATACAAGATCGTCTCCACCGGGTAGGTGGCATGTTGGCGGATGTACAACTTGTAATCCGGCACCAGCCCCAATAT
Source organism: Oscillospiraceae bacterium (assembly GCA_031548875.1). Taxonomy (GTDB): domain Bacteria; phylum Bacillota; class Clostridia; order Oscillospirales; family Ruminococcaceae; genus JAAYCI01. The sequence goes on along the minus strand of JAVBQQ010000051.1, from coordinate 25,200 downwards.
ATACGCCGGCAGCTCCACCAGGTCCACCGGCCTGTGGTACAGGCTGACGGCAAGCTTAGGGCGGTATTTTTGGATGGTGGCCGCCGCGCCCTTCAGCGCTTCCAGCTCCGCCCCCTCCACGTCCATCTTGATAAAGGTAGCCGGGCCACCCTGCAACGCAGAATCGATGGAGGTCACTTCAACACTCTGTTCTCCGTCCTCGGTCAGCTTGGAGCGGCCGGTCCCCTCTTCGGCAAACCGCAAGACCGCATCCTCACTCCACACCCCTTTTGGGATCAGATGTACCCTGCTTTGGTCGAGCGCTGTTCCGTCCAGCGTCTCTTTGCACTTTTGCATGTTTGTGGCATCCGGCTCAAACGCATAGATCGCATCAAACCTTGTTTTGCACCAGGCCGCGAAGTCCACGCTGCTGCCAAAATTCAGGCAGCCCGCGTCCACGAACACCTCGTGCGCCCCCGGCTTCATCATCGGCTCAAAGTACTGGGCGCCCCGCGCCCCGCGAAAGAAGTACAGGTTTTCAGGCGGCACACCGGCCTCCTCAAACTTCGCGCGCCAGAAGGCATTAAACGGCTGGCAAACGATCAGCTTCGTCTCCGGGTGGCCGGCTACAAACTCCTCCAGCGTCACTTTGGGAAGTTCCCGTTCTACCGGCAGGGCTTCGTCGTCCACACAGTTGTAAGAAACACGAATATCATAGGCGGCCAGTATGTCCACGATTTTTTCAGCACATTCGTAGTACACCTGTTCCCGGCTGTTGCCGTAGATGGCGATCTCATCCTTCTGCCCATCCCTGTTGTCCCGGATCAGCGTGACCAGGTTTGGCGCCTTCACGTGCCTGTCCAGCTGCAGCAACTGATCGTAAAAGGGAAGCAGCGACCGCTCCACCCGGGTGCGGTAAAGCGACCAGAACAGGTCGCAGGACTGGGCGTCCGCCAGAGCCGTATAAACGGTCTGCAACGTAGAAAACATAAGCCAGGAGCGCCTTTCCGCCCAATAGCGGCCACCTGCCGGCGGCCCGCATGGGCATTTGATTGTTTGCGCCCACTCTCCCTACACAATGCCCGCCTTGATGATATCGGTGAGCGTGATGGTCCCCACCGGCCTGCCATCTTGCCCCACAACGGGCAGCGCGGTGATGTTCTTCTCCTTGAGTACCTGCAGCGCCTGCGCAGCCAGCACATCCGGCGTCGTGCAGATGGGCGAGGCTGTCATCACCGTGCGGATGGGCGTCGCATACAGGTCAATGTCCTTCTCCAGCAGCCGGCGCAGGTCGCCGTCGGTAAACACGCCCGCAATCGTGCCGTCCGGATGCAGGACGGTGATGATGGGCAGCGATTTGCGGCTCAGCTCGATGATGGCGTTTTTCAGCGTATCATCTTCGTTCACCACTGCGTTTTCGCCATCGGCGACCATCACGTCCGCCACCCTCAACAGCAGCTTTTTCCCAAGGCTGCCCGCCGGATGGAAGAGACCAAAGTTCTCCTCGTTGAAGCCATGTGCCGCCGACGCCACCACAGCCAACGCGTCGCCGTACACCAGCGTCGCTGTCGTGCTGGAGGTGGGTGCCAGGTTCAAAAAACAGGCTTCCCTGAACGCGGGGAACACCTGCACGATATCCGCGGCCTTTGCCAGGGTCGATTCCCCGTTCCCAGTGATGGCGATGATCTTAGCCCCGATCATCCGCAGGTTGGACAGTATGTTCGTGATCTCGTCGCTCTCGCCGCTGTAGCTGATGGCCAGCACCACGTCCTTGTCGGTCACCATGCCAAGATCCCCGTGCAGCGCCTCGCCCGGGTGCAGGCGGAAAGCCGGCGTGCCCAGGCTGGCAAAGGTGGCCGCCATCTTGGCCGCAATGTGTCCCGGCTTCCCCATCCCCGTGATGATCAGCTTGCCCTCACACTGGATAATCGTCCGCAGGATCTCCTCGAACGTTTCGCCCAGGCTGTCCCGCGTCTTCTGCAGCGCCTCGATCTCGGTGTCAAACACCTGCCTGCCCATGCTCAGCGTGTCCATTGCCATCTCACCACCCTCAACCACAGTGCACCGCGCGGTACACCGCCAATAGCCGTTCCAGCATGCCTTCCAGCTCTGCCAGCGGCACCATGTTGGGCCCGTCGGACAGCGCGTTGTCCGGGTCCGGGTGCACCTCCATAAACAGCGCGTCCGCGCCGGCGGCCAGCGCCGCCTTGGCCAGCGGCTCCACATACGCCCGGTTGCCGCCGGTAGAGGTGCCCTGCCCGCCCGGCTTCTGCACGCTGTGTGTGGCGTCGAACACCACCGGGCAGCCAAACTTTTTCATCTCGGGGAAGCTGGTCATGTCCACCACCAGCGTGTTGTACCCAAAGCTGCTGCCCCGCTCGCACAGCAGGATATCCGTGCAGCCGCTCTCCCGCAGCTTGTTCACCACGTTCTGCATGTCCCACGGGGCCAGGAATTGGGCCTTTTTCACCATAATAGTGCGGCCGGTCTTGGCCGCCGCCACCAGCAGGTCGGTCTGGCGGCATAGGAAGGCGGGTATCTGCAGGATATCCGCCACCTGCGCCACCGGCGCCGCCTGGTATGGCTCGTGGATGTCCGTCACCACCCGCAGGCCAAATTGCTCCTTGATGCCGGCCAGCATCCGCAGGCCCTCCTCCAGCCCCGGCCCCCTGTGCGAATGGATGGAGGTGCGATTGGCCTTGTCGAAAGACGCTTTAAAAAAATAGTCGATGCCCAGGCGCCCGGCAATGGCCTGCACCTCGCCGGCCACCCGGGCCATCAATTCGACAGATTCCATCACACAGGGACCGGCAATCAGCTGCAATCTCGTTTCCATAACTCTCTTCTCTCTCCTCATTCACCAGCCAGGCGAAGCGCCATGTCATAGTCTTTCTGCTCATCGATGTCCAGTGCTTCCATGTCGTCCACCTGCTGGATAAAGGGCGTAAATCCTACGCGGCGGCGATGTTTTGTGAATATCTCTTTTTGGAACATATAGAACCCGCTTGTCTCCACGTACACTGGTTCGATGTCCTGCGTGCGGGGCACGTCGTTCACATCGTAGTTGATCGGCTCACCCTTGTACCACGCAAAGGTCTGGATGCGCTGGGCGGTGAAGGCCGAGTCGTGGCTGCCGGCAAGGATGTGCCCCAGCGCGTTCGCCACCGAATCCTTCTTCAGGAAGGGCGAGGTGGTGTGGGCCAGCACGTACACGTCGGCATCCACCTGCCCGATGAAAGCGTCGTAGATCTCGAACCCCTTCACAAGGTCGCCGTCCAGCTTCACATCCCTCTTGAGATGCCGCACCCCCTCGGGGATATACTGCTGGATGGCATCGTCGCTGCAATAGGCGTACACCTCGTCGATGCCCTCCACCTCGTGCAGCGTGTTCAGGATGTGCCAGCACATGGGCTTGCCCAGCAGCGGCAGCAGATTCTTGCGCGGCAGCCGCTGGCTGTTCAGTTTGATGGGCACAAGGGCTACTGTTTTCAATCGGATCCATCCTTTCCCCTGCCCGCAAGCAGCTGTTCCAATATCTCGCGCACCGCGCCATGGCCGCCCGGCCGCGTGGCCACGACCTGACAGACGGCCTTCACCTCTTCGGCGGCGTCTGCGGGGCAGGCCGCCACCCCCGCCAGCTCCATGGCTGCAAGGTCGTTCCAGTCGTCACCAATGTAACACAGCGCGTCGGCGGGGATATCCTGGCGGCGCAGATACTCCTCCAGCAGGGCGCGCTTGTCGGCCACGCCCTGATAGATGTGCGCGATGCCCAGCTCCTCGGCCCGCTTTTGCACGCAGGCGCTCTGCCGCCCGGTCAGTATCATGAACTGCACGCCCTGCTTTTGCGCCCACACGATGCCCAGGCCGTCCTTCACGCAGAATCGCTTACTCTCCCGGCCCTCGTTATCGATGATGATGCCGCCGTCCGTCAGGGTGCCGTCCACGTCCAGCACAACAGTGTGTATCTGTTTCATTCTGCCTCTTTTTTCTGCGGTTTCGCCGCCACCACGTCGTCCAGGTTCGCCCGCTCAAACTCCTCCAGATACCCGCCGCGCGTCGCATTGTAGATATGGAAGCCGTGCGCGTCGGCATACTGCCGCAGCTTGTGGTACGCATAGATAGAGCGGTCGCGATAGTACAGGCCCAACTCCTCCTGTGACATGGCGTTACCAGTCACGCGCGTTTTGGCGCGCCGCGCCATCTTCTCGTTGTCGGAGTCGTCCATGTACCCGGAGATGAAATGGGAACTGTCCCCCGCCAGGGCGTTGCTGCAATCCACCCCCAACAGATAGATCTCGGAAAAGCCCATGTACATCGCCGCTTCGATCATCAGCACCATAACGGTGCCGTTGTTGGTCTCGTAATAGTTCAGGAGGTTGCCCACCACATGGTATCCCTCGCTGAACGCGCTGTTCACAAAAACCAGGTTTTCCTTCTGTTTGTCCCGGATCGCCCCGTAGCAGCCGCTGTTGGCCACCACCATGGCGTCTCCCAGCGCTTCCCATATCTCGGCTTCCTTGCTGCGCACGTACACCGCGTCCTGCATAAAGTAGAACGCCGGCCGCCAGGAGGTCACATCGAACGTCTTGTAGATCAGGTTGCAGCCAAAGCAGGTCTCGCCCGCCAGCATTTCCAAATCGCGGGAGGATAGGCTGGGCCCGTTCCCAATCAGAAAGCAGCGCTGCCCCCGGTACCGGTTTTTCAGTGCTCTCAGCTTGTGGCTGTTTTGGGAGAGCAAAAACCCGTGTGAGCGAAAAAACCCGCTGGTGCGCACATTGAAGTTGCGCATTTTGTATGCGTAGTCGATGTGCTTCTGCCTGCGTGGCACCTGGTGCAGGTTCGCGTCCACCACCCGGTCCAGCAGCTGGGTCACCGCGTGGGGGCCTTCGAGCGAATTGTACATCTCGTTGAATTTCTGGTACGGTTCATCGTACTGAAAGCCGGTACACGCCTGCACGATAGCCCGCTGGAGCTGCTCCTGGTCATACACCGCCGGGAAGGGGAAGTCCAGAACATCCATGTACACGCCGGTATTCTGGCAATAGTCCTCGTAATCATACGGGAACAGGACAATCGGCCGCCGGAGATTGGCGTAATCAAAGATGGCGCTGGAATAGTCCGAAACCATCATATCGCTGATGATGTACAGGTCGTTGATGTCCTCCACGTCTCCCACGTCGAAAAAGCCCTGAGGCAGGTCCAGCCCGCCTTCCGTCAGGTTGTGGCTGCGGAAGAGGAACACATAATCGTCGCCCAGATAATCGCGCAGTTCAAATAGATCCAGCGGGATATCCGTGGCAAACTTCTTGCTCTTCTGGTTAAAGCTGGTCTGGTGCCAGGTGGGCGCATACAAAACCACCTTTTTGCCCAATGGGATGCCCATGCTCATTTTGGTGCGCAGCGCGTCGGTCTCGGTAAACGTGAACAGGCGGGCGTTCCGCGGGTAGCCGTTCTCGATGATCTTGTCTTCCATGCGGTAGCGCCCCAGCCTCCAAACGGAGGAAAAGATAGGCGTGAAGGTCGGGTCGGGAGACAACAGCCAGGTCATCTTGTGCGCCATCTTCCGGAAGCCTTTGTGGATCGACTTTTTGCTCTTGTAGTCCGACCCCTCTTCCTTGTCGAACCCGATCTTCTTGATCGGCTTTCCGTGCCATGTCTGCAGCAGGATGCGCTCCTTGCCCGGGTAACAAAACAGCGGGATACCGGTCGAGGTGACCCAATACCGGGATTCGGCCAGCGCCTGGAAATACTGTCGCGTGCCCTTCAGCGCGATGCGCGTATTCCCATTTTTAAGGAAGGAATAACTGCCGGCCGCCGATGGGGCAAAGCCCCAGATGAACTTGTACCCCGCATATTTTTCATCCTGCAGCATATGCTCGTAGATTGCCTTGGGGTTGCAGGTATAGCTGCCCGCAAACGGTTCAAAATACACCGTCATCGCATCGGGCGGGTAGCGAAACTTGCAGTAGACAAAATAGAGCCATTGGGCTAACCCCCGCAACAGGGGCACCTTTTTTATCACGCTGTATACGCGATCTGCGAAACGGAAGAGCCACATCGCCATTCTTTCTCCTCACTCCAACCATCACATTTTCTCATTGTTCCCACATGTGCCCCGCATGGCCGCCCGGGGTGTTCAGCCTTCACCAAACCCGCAGCAGCACAAGACGCTCTCCGCCACGCGCGCCGCCGCGTGCCCGTCGTCGCTGCAACGCTCGCGGGCAAGAAACGCCCGCACCCGCTGCCGGTACGCATCCGCATCAAAGGCCCCAATCTGCCCTGCCAGCTGGGTGTTCCCGTATGCGCAAGGGAAGGGCGCCGCCTCCAGCGGGTAGTTCAGCTTGCCCCCATCCAGCGCGCATCCCTCTGCAACAAAGGTAAAGCCCGGCCGCTCCAGCAGCATATAATCGTAGATCCAGCTGGAATAATCGGTCAGGCCCACGTCGGCCGCCAGCATCAGTTCCTGTATGTCCTCGTAACCGGTCACGTCCACAACCCGTGCGCCGGCCTCCGCGCGGGCCGCATTGCCCAGCCGGTGGTGGCGCACCGCGACAACCCACTCCCCGCCAAAGCGCTCCCCCAGGGCCCTCGCCAACATCGCGTGGTCCAGGCCGTACTCCGCGCCCTGCACGTCGTTGCGATAGGTGGGCGCATACAGCGCAATCTTCTCCCCCGGCCGGATACCGTACCGCTGCGCGACCGCTGCGCGCACGGCCGCTGCGTGGGCCGGTGTGCCAAACAGGATATCGTTGCGCGGGTGGCCGCATTCCAGCACCTCACAATGGGGCCAGAAGGTAGCGTGAAACACCTGTTCGGTGTCGTACCGGCTGTTGGAGATGCAGTAGTCGGTCATCCTGCCGCATTTGCGGGCGGCCCGCATCCAGCGGCCGGGGCCGATGGCGGCCTCGTCAAAACGCTTGATACCCAGCGAGCCGTGCCAGGTCTGGAAGCAGGCCTGTCCCATGCGCTTTGGGATATGCAGGTCGGCAAAATTCACCGAGTCCTCCACCCACACCTGCGCGCCAAGCGCCTGGCGCACAAAATCCAGCGAACCGCGCTGCACCGTGCGCACGCCTGCTGGCAGCCCCGCGGGCAGCGCGCCCTGCGCCACCCATACCAGCTCTAGCGGCTGGGGGCGCCGCAAAAGCTCCAGCGCAATGTACTTCAGGTCGCCGCCTAAGCGGTGGTCGTAGGAAAACAACATCACCCGCCCCGGCCGTACGCGCACAAAGGGGCGCATGAGCACTGCCACCACTGCGCAAAACAGCGCGCCCAACCGTATCTTCATCGCATCGGCCAGCGCGCCCGCACGCAGGGCCTGTTTCACCTTGCCCCACACCGTCATTTGCCGTTTTCCATAAATTCGTTGTAGGCGTCCACCACCTCGTTTGTCTCCCCGATCATGCGTATCTCTCCGTCGTGCAGCCAGATCACGCGGGTGCACAGCTCCCGGATGGAGTTGCTGTTGTGGGAGACGATGAGCACGGTCTTATTGTCGTTCTGGATGATCTCCTTCATCTTTTTGAAGCTCTTTTTCTTGAACCGAGCGTCGCCGACGCTCAACACCTCATCCACCAGGATGATGTCCGTCTCCAGCACGGCGGTGATGGCGAAGGCCAGCTTCGAGAACATGCCGCTGGAATAGGTTTTCACCGGCATATCGATAAAATTCTCCAGCTCCGAAAATTCGATGATCGCATCGAGATGCGCGCGGATCTCCGCCTCGTTGAAGCCCAGCAGCATGCCGGACAAAAAAATGTTTTCCCTGCCGGACAGGTCATTCTGGAACCCGACGCCCAACGCCAGCAGGGAAACGGAGTTGCCGAACAGGTCCACGCTGCCGCTGTCCGGCGCAAATATCCGGCCCACGGTGCGCAGAAGCGTGGACTTCCCGCTCCCATTCTTGCCCACGATACCAACGATCTCGCCCTCTTCCACATCGAAAGAGACGCCTTTCAGCGCTTCAAATACTTTGGGCTTCTGCCTGTGCCCTGGGCTGATGGACCTGAAAAAGGACATCTTTTTCATCATCTTGTACCCAACGCGAAGGTCCTTCACTTGTATGGCGATTTCTTTCATTACACTACCTTCACATAGGTGTTTTCATACCTGCTTACCAGCCCCACCCCAACCATGCACAGCACGATGCCGATAACCAACCAGACCAGCAGCGCAAAATAATCCGGCACCTGCTGGTACAACAGCACCTTGCGCGCCTCGGCGATAAACAGGGCCATGGGGTTCACCCACAGCAGCACACTGGAATAGGGCTCCGGCACCCTGCCGGGAATGGAGTAAAAGATGCCCGACAGATAGAATCCGAACCGCAGCAGAGCGGTCATAAGCTTGGACAGGTCGTGCACGAACACCCCGAAATTCATCATGATGGTTGCCAGCCCAAAAATCACGATGAACATGATGACAAAAATGGGGATGAGGTGCAGCATATAGACCGAAAACGGGACCTGGAAGATGATCATCAGCACGAATACAATCAGGAGGGAGACAAGCATCTTGAACAGGTTGATGAACATGCGGATGAGCACGAGGATGTACTTGGGCAGATACACCTTGGAGATGATGCCCTTACTTTTGCGGATGAGGGTGACGCTGTTGTTGATGGTGTGGTTGAAAAAATTCCACAGCGTCAGGCCGATGGTGACGAACACCGGGAAGTCCGGCTCGTGGGTATTGAACACGATGCGCACAATAAAGCTGTAGATCATCATGAACAGCAGCGGGTCCAAGATCCACCACAGCCAGTTCAGGTACGAATCCGCCACCTCGGCTTTCAATTCGGCCCGGGCAGAGTACATCGTGTATTTAAAGTATTTCTGGATATTTTGAAAAAACGTAGCCATCCACTCGTCCTTTTCCCGTTTATTGCGAAGCAACAACAAGGTATACTGCTCCGCCGCAGGCGCACCGGGCCCGGGGCTTGCCCGGGGTCAAAACCGGTCATCGAAACAACGAAAAATAAACGCCCAGCAGGGCGCTTGTTGCACGCACACCCATAACCCTGTACACCATGTGCACCATCTTCACGATACGGCACCTGTCGTGCCGCAGCAGCCAGGCCAGCGCGCGAAGTTCCGCCTGCTCGCCGTTCCTGCCGGGCTTGCCGGCCAGCTGCCAGTTCAAAAGCAATGTGCAATACTGGAAGGCAAGGTACCCCAGCACAATCTCCCTCTTGCGTTCCTCTTGTGGCAGTTCATTAACGCATATACGCAAAAAATAGAGAAGGTCGTCCACGTTTCGGCCGTGGGCACTGCGGGTGATCGACCCCGGGCGCTTGCGGTAAGCATACACCAGCGCATCGGTACAGTCCATGCGGGCGTCCAGCGCCAGCAGCGCCGCATTCCATACGATATCCTCACCGCTACGGCGGCCAACGGGAAAGCGCAGCGCATGCTGCTCGATCAAACTGCGCCGCACCGCCTTCGTCCACGCCTGGGACTGGAACGCGTTGCGGGCCACCAGTTCTTCGCGCAGCAGCAGGCCGTCATCCCACCCGCCCGCCACCGTGTCCGGATAGCGCAGCTGCGGCGGCCCCACACGGGCGTCTTGATCAGTGCATCGGGCATAATTAAAACAAAGCATGTCGCTTTGCCGGGTTGCAAGTATGGCCGCCAACTGCCCAAAACTTTCCCTGTCACAAAAAAAATCGTCGGCATCCAGGAACAACACATACCGGCCCCGCGCCGCATCCAGAGCGCGGTTGCGCGCGGCAGCCTGGCCGGCATTGGGCTGGTGGAACACCCGCACCCGCGCGTCCTCCTGGGCGTATCCGTCGCACAGCGCGCCGCTTTCATCCGTGCTGCCGTCGTCTACAAGCAACAGTTCAAAATCGGGACAGGTTTGGCCTAGTACACTCTGCACACATTCGTGCAAATAGATTTGTGCATTATACACTGGAACAATGACGCTGAACGTGACCTCCATACCATCCTCGACCAAGCGGTCTTCTGCACCCTGTGGTGTCGTCTTCTGTCGAAGTTACATACGTTGATAGTATAGCGCCGCAGCGCCGCATTGTCAAGCAGACCGCCCATCGTTTTGCCCGCCGCGCGGCCGCTTTCCGGGGACTTTTATCCGCTGTACGGGAATGTGTCCCGGCCAAAAAATACAGCAGCTTCCACAACAAAAGGCGAGGCGCCTTTCTGAAATTACAGGCAGCCCGTTTTATCGGCCGCCGGGGTCCTAGTGGCTGGCTTTTCTTTCAGGCCGCAAAAAGCTCCCGGCATACGCCGGGAGCCTTTTCTCGTTTGCCGTCGCTGTATTGAGTGTTTTGCGTCAGGTACTTGTGGGCGCCGGCGGTAGCTGTTCGGCAGGCTCCGGCATCCCGCTGATATTGAGGTTTGTTGTCGTGCGCCCCTCGAACGTCTTGGCCCGCATCACCTCTTTCAGGTCGAACCCCACCGTCTCCTGCAGCGCTTCGCTCACCGCCGTAAGGCCGCTGGTGACGTAGCCGGCCACGTCGGCAACACCGTTGCCGCCCCCCGTTCCGCCGCCAGCGGAACTGCCGCCGATGATCGTGATCTTGTCGATGCTCTTGAACGGCTCGGCAACCGCCTTTGCCAGCTCGGGCAGGATGTCTGCAATGATCTGCAGCTTGCCGGCCTCGTCCATCTTGGCAAGTGCCTCTGCTTTTTTCTCCAGCGCTTCGGCCTCGGCAAGGCCTTTTGCACGGATGGCATCGGCCTCGGCCTGGCCGCGGGCCTCGATGACCCCGGCCTCCACGCCGCCCTGGATCTCCAGCACCTTGGCGCGGGCCTCGCCGTCCAGCCGTGTCTTCTCCGCTTCGGCCTCGGCCCGGGCGATCTCCTCGAACTTCTTCGCTTCGGCTTCCAGCTTGCGGCGCTCCTTTTCCGCTTCGGCGGGCTCCAGCACGGTGGCGATCAGTTCCGCCTTGGCGCGTTCCGCCTGGCTCTTGGCCAGCTCGATCTTCTTGTTTTCCTCCACGATACGCACCTGCACCTCGGCCTCGGTCACCTCGCGCTGGCGGTTCTTCTCCAGCACCAGGGCGTCCAACTGGGTGTTGGTCACCTCCTTGGAGGTGATGTTCGCCTGGATCTGGTACGCCGCGTCGGAGATGGCCTTGGTCGTCTCGCTCTCCTTGCGGTACGCCTCCACCTTCAGCTGTTTGTCCTTCTCCGCCAGGGCAATCTCGCTCTCGGCCAACAGCTGGGCTTCGCGCCCGGCGCGGGTGGCTTCAGCCGTCTTGATCTGCTGCTCCTTGGCCGCCTCGGCGGTCTTGATCTGCTGCTCTTTGGCAGCCTCGGCCTCGGCGATGGCCGCCTGGGCCTTTACCTTGGCGATCTGCTCCTTGCCCAGCGAGACGATGTACTCCTCGTCGTCCGAGATATCATTGATGGTGAAGGATTTGATCTCCAGGCCCATGGTGCCAAGGGCGGTGTCCACCACCTTCTGCACGTCGGTGGAGAATTTTTCGCGGTCGTCGTACAGCTCTTCCACGCTCATGCGGGATACGATCTCACGCAGCTTGCCGGTGGCCACCTCCATCACGATATTCTGGATGGCCTTCTTGGTGGCGGCCTCGTTCTCGCTGCTGAACTGCTGCACGGCGGTGATGATGCTCTCGTCCTCCGCCTTCACCTTGACGATAAGCACGCCGTTTGCATTGATGGGAACGCCCAGCCGCGTTTTCGTCTTGCTGATGGAAACGTTGATCTGGATGTTCTCAAGCGTGATGGTGTCCATGCGCTGGAAACCGGGGATCACCAGCTTGCCGCCACCGTGCACCACCTTGGGGGACCCAAGGCCGACGATGACGGCGGCCTTGTCGGAGGGCACCTTTTTCCACGCGCTGATCAGGCAGGCCAGGATGATCACGACAGCAATGATAATGATGATGGCAACGCCAAGAGGACTTGTCAATAACGCCAACATACGATCTCCTCCATTCATTTTTGTTTCAATATTTTGTGTTGTGCCGGCACTACATAACAAAGATTTTGCGCGCGGTCGATGTCTGAGACGATCACCTCTTCCCCTTCCTCGATGCGCTCCAGCTTGCAGATATCGGTGTCTATCTGCGCCCGGTAGCTGATCACCGCGCCCACGGCATCCCGCGTTTCAATCGTGCCCGCACCGTCCTGTGTGATGCGGAAGGTGACGCGCGCATGCCGGAACCGCAGATCGTTCTGTTTCAGCGCGTTGGCCTTGTTCCTTTTCAGCGGCCATATCACAAACCGGTACAAAAGCACGTACGCCGCCAGAGCAAGTACCGCGCCCACAACAAGCATGACCACCTGTGCCGCGCCCGTGAGCGTTTCGATGGAAAAGATGCCGATGGCTCCCATCACAACAAAGGCCAGGCAGAGACAGTACAGGTTGAAGCGGAGCAAAAATCCGTTCCCGGGCGGGGCAGCCGACGGCGCACTTCCCACGCCCAGGTCCGCGTCTCCCGCTTCGAAATCAAATTCCCCGGCGTCCAGGTCCGGCGTATCCAGGTCCGCCCCCGTGTCCAGCCCACCGTCCAACGAGAGGTCGGTGTCCACATCCACGTCCGGGCCCGAATCGCCCGCCGCACCGATGACGCTCACCAGCAAGTGCACCAACGGCAGGCCCAGCCCCACATAGATCATCACCTCAAAAACAAATGCCAAACTGCCAAAAAACATAGCGTCCTCCCTTCCGGAGCCTGCGAAACACCGCTTCCCCAGTAAATGGCACGCTGCCGGGGATGGCAAGCGGCCGTTTGTCCCATCAATGGATCAACCCCTCTCTCTTTTGTTATTGCATATTCCGCCTTAAAAATGGGTACACTTAATACACCTGACGTCCGTGTTTGGAGCGTCGGGGAAGAGAATTCATTTGAGTATGCCCCTTTTACTCGGTCAGGGCGGCCAGTATCTGTTCCGCGTCGGCCTTCAGCACCGAAGAAAGATGCGCCAGCACCATGGCGTGCAGCGCTCTCTGCAGCCGGTTGAACAACTCCCCGCCGATACCCATCTGCACCAACACATCGCCGATGATGGCCTCGAGATCGGTGTTCGCTCCCAGCGCGTCTTCGGGAAGCACGGCCAGCGTGCGCACGAGGGTAAAGTAGATCAGCGAGGGCGCGTCCTGTCGAAGCCGCCCTACATAATCCATCGCGCGGCGTATCTGCTCGATCAGCATCACCGGCTGCAGCATGTTGATAATGACGATCGTACAAAACTGTTCTCGGTCGTATTTTTTGTTGGTCGGCGGTGCCACAAACCCGCGCTTGACCCAGTTTTGCACCGTGTGGGCCGAAAGCCCGGTAAGCTGCAGCACCTGGGACAACACCAAACCGTTTGCCACAAACAGCGTCTGGATAAAACTCTCCGCACCATCCGCCCAGCCTGTCTCTATCGTGGTGCCTGGCAGTATCTTGTCAACGATGGTACCACCTCCTCTGTCCTTCTGGCATCAGTATATCATGCAGTCATATAACTGTCAATAGTTATTATATGATTATTTGATATAATTTATTGACCTTTTTGTTGTTTAAGAGAGCATAAAAAAAGCAGCTGCGTTCCCACTAAAGGAATGCAACTGCCATGGAAATGCAAAACGAGCCATCAGGTGTACTGCAAATAAAAAACACCGTTGATTGTCAACGAATCAACGGTGGTTTTCTTGGTGCGGATAATCTTACAGCAACCACACCATATAAAGCGAATTAACGACATTATTTAGGCATCAACCAACAATATTAACCCTAAATCAACTACGCATTTTACCCCAAATCGCCGCTTTTTGAGGCAATCGCCGCAGGCTAACCGCTTGCGGCTTTTCCATTTTATCACATCATATCTGGAGGGTCAAATGAAAAACATATTCCACCCCGCCGCTTTTCTGCCGAATGGCGTAATTGACCGCCAGCGCGTTGACCGGGCGGCGCACAAGGTAATCGCCCCGCTTGTGGATGGCATACGCGCCAACAAGCACCTGCCACCCCCGGTAATGGGCTGGCTGTGTAGCACCGTCACCGCTCTATACAACATGGGGCAAGCCGCCGAATTTTCGGACGCACTGAAACTGCTGTACGCCCTTGCGGGGCTGGCCGCCCCGACCGATATTGAACCCTTTTTATGCCACCCCGCCGCCGCCAACTATTTCATGCTTTCCTGTTTGGCCGTGGTTGAGCGCATGACCGAAGGGGCTGGCGCTGTTGCCGTGGATTGAACCCCAGCAGCTTGCACAGGCTAAAAGCATTGACCTGTATTCCTATCTAGTCGCAGCCGAACCGGGCAACATCAAACGGTGTGGGCAGGACGAGTATTGCTTGAAAGACCACGACAGCCTAAAAGTGAGCGTCAGCACCGGCAAATGGAACTGGCACTCGCGGGGTTTTGGCGGTACCACGGCAGTGCAGTACCTTATCACCGTGCGCGGCTATCCCTTGCCCGAAGCAGCACAGATGGTACTGGACAGCAAGGCCGCGCCCTATTCTCCCCTTACGGAACCGCCCCCCACCCGGCCTTTTGCCTTGCCGGAACGCAACGGCGATGACGACCGTGTGATGGGCTACCTTTGCGGCCAGCGCGGTTTGCGCCGCGAAGTGGTGGAGCATTGCCGCGCCCTCGGCACCCTTTACGAAAGTGCCCATTACCATAGCTGTGTGTTTGTAGGACATGATAAATATGGAACGCCCCGCCATGCCGCTATACGCGCCACAGGGGGCGATTTCAAACAAGATGCAGAGGGAAGTGACAAACGGCATACATTCGCATTACAGGCGCAAAATGGGGCCTGTACGGTGCTTTATGTGTACGAAGCCGCCATAGATGCGCTATCGGGGGCCAGTTTGTTTTTGATGGCCGGTGAGCCGTGGCAAGACAGGCATTACCTGTCTTTGGCGGGCGTTTCGCCCCTGCCCGTCGTCCAATACCTTATTGACCATCCCGAAATAGGAACGATAGTGTTGTGCTTGGACGCTGACGAGCCGGGACAATTTGCCGCCGAGCGGATAGCGGTCCTTTTGCGCGTGTCAAGGCCCTTTCTGGATATTCGATATGAGCCACCTAAAATTGGCAACGATTACAACCATTTCCTTGGCTTGCGCATAGCGCGTGACAGGGTACAGAAAATCAGAAAGTCAAGGGGTCAAGAAAAAGGGACCAATGCCCACCGCTGAATTATCACCTTGTCACATTATGTTACGCGGCTACGAAGGTATAAAGATATATAAGTAGCCGCCCCCATTTCTGAGTGCGGCTACTGTCTACACGGATTGTGGCCGGGGCGTATGTGGTATGCTGATTTTCGATAATCTACGGGACTTCCTGCGCTTTGTGTTGGGACTCTCGGGATTTATGGCAATTTTCCGTGTTAAGCGCTTGATTTCGGGAAACATTCCATCATTGATGCTGTTTACCGCATTAAGCTGTCCACGCAGAGAGAGAATAGTTTTTTCTTCTTCTTGTTGTATAGGCACATTTTTATCAAGGCAGATGTGTTTAACTGACTGGAAGTTATCATAGACCCTTTTTCGGAGGCTGTTAGGCACATCCAGTGTGTGTTGAGAAGTTACGACTGTACCTGTAATAGGTTTGGACTCTTTAGTTGCATAAAACTTGACTTTCCTATACTTTGGCCGGTGTCCATACTTTCTGAGAATCACATCAATCTCATTTGCAAGTTTTTTGTGAGGGAAATATTCTGTCGAGGAAAAGGTCATATCATCAACGTACAGTGTGAACTTACATCCATACCTTACGGCTGCTTCACTGATTTCCTCAAACATATTCCTGTAAGCATAGTATGCAATGAGTTGGCTGGTTGGGCAGCCGGTGGGGATGCCTCCGCGATATGTAACTACATCGGCCAAAATGCCAGCGACATCACCCGAGGTTTTCAAACAATCAGCGAAAAATCGAAAAACGTATTCACGTCGGCAGTTGTCGTAGAACTTTCTGACATCTACGGCAAGCACGTAGTTCGATTGAATATGCGCTTCACCATTTTGGATATAGCATTTTCCTTTTTCGCCTGAAATCAGCCAATCAGGACGCTCTACACTTTGGAGCAACTTGTGTATACGGGCCTGAACCTGCTTAATGGTAAACTTTGGAGCAGTAATTTCCCGCTTTTCAGTTGTCCCCTTTTTATCAATTTCAAAAGAGTGATACTCAATCACTTTTTGAATATGGTTTAGATCATATTTGCCGAGGCCAAGCAAACCTTCAAGGCGACGTTGATTTGTGCATTTATACAGCGCACATTGTGTAATGTCATATCTTTTGTGGGGCTGCTTCATTTGGGTCACCTACATTGTTAGATAATCCGTTTATTAAGCTGACCATCATGTTCCGAATAAATGCGTTCCCTTTCTTCTTTTTTTCAGCCTCATCATAGTTTTCAGCAAGCAGAATCAGTGAAGAAAGTTTAATCTCATAGACAGCGGCATATTTTTCAAGTAACTCAAGTGA
Organism: Oscillospiraceae bacterium; assembly: GCA_031548875.1. Lineage (GTDB taxonomy): Bacteria > Bacillota > Clostridia > Oscillospirales > Ruminococcaceae > JAAYCI01. Next base: position 8,800 of record JAVBQQ010000051.1, on the reverse strand, counting down.
TGGAGGTTTTTTGTTGTTTTCAATCTCTGAAAGATAGCTTACAGAAATGCCTAGATTTTTGCTCATTTCTGCACCCGTGTAGCCATAGATTTTTCGCAGCCGTTGTAAGACATCGCCAATCATGCTGTCACTTCCTCTCTGTTGGCGTATAAGTGAAGGCTTTCGCCTAAATAACTATATTAGGCAGGTTTCCCGTAAGCACCTGCCCACTACTTCTTGAAGAACTCACATACATACTGGGTAATCTGCATAAGCATCCAGAATGCCTCGATGAGGCGAAAAAGGATTTTGAACACCTTCTTGCGCCAGCGAGTTTTCTTGCGGTGAGTTTCTTCCGGGGTCTGTGGGCAGTCGGGGGCGTCCTGAACGTACAGCGAATCATTAGCTTCTTTCATAAAGCTATTCTCCTTCAGAGCCATGTAATATAGTTTGATGGCCCTCTCCTGGCGAAGGAGGTAGGTGCGTACAGGACAACCTGCCTAACATTTGCGCGTCCCCCAGGCCTCCTGGCCTGGGGGGCGCCGGGTGGCGGTGCGGTGGTGGTCAATCCACTTGCCGCCCCCGGGGGGTAGAGCGCCGCGAGGCGCTCCGCAAGTGCCAAGGCACTTCAATGGATAGGAGTCGACCGGCTGGAGTGTTATCTCCAACATTTCGCTGTACCTGCATTATCGCATAACTCCCCGAAAAAGTCAATAAGAAATTTCGCTATTTGCGAATTAATTTCTCAACTCTCGTGCTCGTCACATAATGTTACAAGGTGAATCGTACTTTTTTAAGAAAGGAGAACCTATTGGAACGGAGGAATACAACCCATTGGAAACCATAGCACTCGTAACCCAAAAAGGCGGTGTGGCAAAAACCACCACCGCCGTCAACCTGGGGATCGGCCTTGCCAAATGCGGCAGGGCCGTTTTGCTTTTAGACCTCGACCCGCAGGGCAGCATGACCTCCCACCTGGGCTACCATCCCGACGAGATGGAAACCACCACGGCCACGCTGCTGCAAAAGGTGGTGGAGAACGCGCCCATCGGCCCGGATGAGGGCATTTTACACCACCGCGAGGGCGTTGACCTGATCCCCGCCAACATCGACTTGTCCGTGATGGAGCGTGACCTGTGGCGGGAAAACCAGCCCACCGGGGCGCTGGCCGCCATGCTTGCACCCCTTCGTCAACGGTACGACTACATCCTTTTGGACTGCGGGCCATCGCTGGGGATATTGACGTTGAACGCGCTGGCGGCGGCAAACAACGTCATCATCCCCGTGCAAGCCGAGTTCCAGGCACTGCGCGGGTCGGGGCAGCTTTTGTCCACGGTGCATAAGGCGCACAAGCATATCAATCCGGGCCTGTCCATCAAGGGCATCGCAATAACGATGGTGGACCGCCGCACGAAGCACGCCCGCGAATCCGAACAGGATGTGCGGCAGACCTTCGCGGGCCGGGTGCGGGTGTTCGACACCGCCATCCCCCGCGGCGTGGCCGCAGCCGACGCCAGCAGGGCGGGTATCAGCATTTTTGAATACGCGCCGCGCAACCACGTTGCGCAGGCATACACACACCTGGTACAGGAGGTAATCACAGTTGGCTGATAAAAACCCGAACGATAATAAGCAATCCGCTTTCAAAGGTGTGGATACGCTGTTCGACACCACTCCCCCAAAGAAAGAGGAGGAAAAGACCGCGCCTGTCGGGCAGGCATCCCAGGCGCCGGACGCTCCCAAGAAAGAGGAAGCAAAGGCCGCGCCCGCCGTGCAAACGCCCCAGCAGCCGGGCGTCCAAAAAAAAGAGGACGAGCTGGCCCTGGCGCCCACTGAGGCGCTACACGGTTTTCCCGACCACCCCTACACGGTGGATGAAAACGACAACGATATGGCAAAGCTGGTGGACAGCATCCAGCGCGAGGGCCTGTTGGAGCGCATTGTGGTGCAGCGCCGCAAGGAGGGCGGTTTTGAGATACTGTCCGGCCACCGTCGCCACCGGGCCTGCCAGATGCTCGGCCTCAAGGAAGTGCCGGTGCTCATCAAGCACGGCCTAACCCAAGACCAGGCCATTTTGCTGATGGTGGACGCCAACCTCAAGCGCGAGACCATTTTGCCGCTGGACGAGGCCAAGGCGCTGAAGATGCAGATGGACGCCATGAACCGCATGGGCAAGCGCGACCCGAATGGCAAGCTGAAGCGCACCGACGAGGCCATAGCGGAAAAGATTAATAAAAATCGTATGTATGTGCAGCGCAAGGTAAAGCTGCTGGACTTGGCGCCGGATTTAAAGGAGGCCGTCAATGACAAGACGCTTTCCGAGACGCCCGCCTATGAGATCGCTTTCCTTCCTGCCGCCGTGCAGGAACTTTTTTATGACTGGATGGTGATGGAGGACAGGGCGCCCACGGTGGCCCAGGCCATCGCCGTGCGCCAGCACCAGCAGGAGCTGGTGAAAACCAGCGGCAAGTGGAAGGAAAAAGATGCTCTGCTCACCGAGGATCAGATCGACCGCATCATGAACGGTGAGCGCCTGGCCGAAATTTTTCCGCCCCCGGCGCCGGAAAAGGAAGAACAGGCACAGGCGGAAAAAGAAGCGGCAGGGCCGCAGGCCCCCGCCGCCAGCGTGGCGAAGGAGGGTGACACCGCCGCCCCTGTGGGGGCTGCCGCTATCGCTGGGCATGTGCCCGCGCAGGGCGACGGACAGGCCCGGCCCGGCACAGCGGTGGATACCAAAGCCATCCCTTTCCAGACGGTGAATACTCCAGCCCCGGACGCGGGCCGCTCCAACTACAACTCGGCGGCCCCCACGCTGGAACCCCCTGCGGCCCAGCCCGCGCAGCAGGCCGGGCCGGCGGTTGACGCCACGAAATCGTATATTCGCACCGAATACCTGGCCGAATTGCGCAAAGACAATGTGATTTTGCCCAAGGCGGACATACGGCAGTATGCGCCGGGCTGCTATACCAACGACGAATATGTGGCCGCTATCAAGGAGGCGCTGGTAAAGGGGCAGGAGAGAAATCAGAATGAAAAGGCCGCCGAGGTCAAACCCGCCCCACCGATAAACGCTGTGACCACGCCGACCACGCAGATTATCAACCGAGCCGAGGCGCGGGAGGCCGCTGAAAAGGCGGCCAAAGCCCCGGCCACTCCGCCTCCGCCCCCGGAACCGCCCAAGGTGGACACCAAGGCCCCGGCCACTCCACCTGCGGCTACCACACCGCCCAAGGTGGATACCAAGGCTCCGGCCACTCCGCCCACAGCCACCGCGCCGCCCAAGGTGGATGCCAAGGCCCCGGCTACTCCGCCCACGGCCAGCGAGCCGTCCAAGGTGGACACCAAGGCTCCGGCCGCTCCGCCCACAGCCACCGCGCCGCCCAAGGTGGATGCAAAGGCCCCGACCACTCCGCCTCCGGCCCCGGAACCGCTCAAGGTGGATTCTAAAGCCCCGGTCACACCGCCCACGACCACCACACCGCCCAAGGTAGACACCAAGACCTCGGGCACTCCGCCCACAGCCATCGAGCCGCCCAAAGCTGAGAAAACCACCGTCACCGCTTTGGCGAAGCCCGACCCACCCGACAGCGGCACCAAGGCCCTGGACGACTTTCTGAAAAACAAGCCTCGTCCCGGCAAGGGCAAAGGCCCCCAGGATAAATTGCCCCGCAAGATAAAATGACGGTGGGCCATGTGTGACGCGACCTTGTAACATTATGTTACGAGGTGATGTTAAAAATGCGCCGCCCCTGCATAATGGGGCGGCATTTTACATTGGGAGGATTCATATTGACCAAATACCCATTTGCCTATGTGTGCGCACCGGGCAAGGGCGGCAACGCGACGGAACTGAACAAAATCCGCGAGTATTGCCGCCAGTTGTTTGAAGCGGGCTACCTGCCCATCGCCCCCGCGCTGCTGTTCCCGCAGTTTTTAAATCTGCGGGCGGCAAAGGAACGCCAGGCCGCCGTCGAAATGGCACATAGCCTGCTGCGGCGCTGCCGCATGGTGGTTGCCTGCGGCCCCCAAATCACCGAGGAGATGGTATGCGATTTGATGCTGGCCCGCCGCCTCAACATCCCGGCCGCCACCCTCGACGGCATCCTTATCATCCAGCGGCAGAAACCCGAGGCCCAGGACAAAGGCAAGGTGGCGCATTGACGATTTTTTCCGATGCTGTTTTCAACGCCCCGTTGGTGGAGCCGGAACAGCCTCCCCGCGAGGTGTGGGTGAAAAACAGCCGGGATGGTGTCTTGGCCCACATCGGCGGAGATGCCATCCACAGGCATGACACGCCCGAGGACGCTGCCTGTTTTCTGTTCAATGCCGCCCTGCCCGGTGAGGGCCGGCGGTTGAACCGGGCTGTGCTCGATGAAAACGGCAATATCGCTTTCATCATTTCCGGCCCTTTCCTCATAGCTGGGCGGCTATACCCGGACAGGCTGCGCAGTCTTTGCCCGGAACAGGCGCGGCGCTACCAGTGCCAATTCCTTACTCCGCATGTGTTTATCCGTGAGAACAACAAAATTGTGCTTTGGCGGGGAGGTGAAACAACTGCTTGAAAAAAACGACTTTTATGAAGTGAACAAATACGGCGATAATCTGCTGCCCGGCGACAGGATCAAGATTGAACATTCCCTTCGCTACCGTGACGACGGCACCCGGCTGGCAGCGTTGACCCCCATGCCTGCCGACAAGCTGGCGGCGCTCCGTGAGGACAGCGCCGCCCGGGAAAAGGCGATTTTCGCAAAGCTCGTCGATGCGGTGAAGGAGTGGGAGGAGCAGGCCGCGGGCACCATGCTGCTGGAAAAAGCCATCGAGTACGTCAAAACCCCGCCGGTCAAGCATACCGCGAACGAGTGGCAGGTCACGGATTACGGGTTTGAGTGCAGCAACATGGTGTACAAGATGACCTACAAAATCACCGCGGAAACCAAGTTTAACCCCACCACTAAAACACACGATGATGCTGGCTGGATGGTGGACTGGAGCGTCTCCTACAACTTCCCCCCACATGCCCACGGCGGCGGGCACATTGCCGGCCAGGATAAAAAACGCTTTACCGATAAGGAAAAGCTGGACAACTATGTCATCGGCCGCATTACCGCCCACGCGCAGTATTTTGTGGAAATTTCCCCGCCTGTGCCCAAAAACCTTGCTTGGAAGTTCAGCCGGAACGGCCAGCTCTTGCCCGGCTATACCGTGGAGGGACAGGCGCCGCCCGCACCGAAGTTGGAGGTTGCGGCCTCGGCCAGAGAGGCCGAGCCGGACAACACCATCGACTATTCCAAATTCATCCGCAAAAAACCGAAGAAAGGAAGCCGCTCCGCCAAGGGCGGCGATACACGTTGAATCAATATATCTCGTTTGAGTTTACCAAATGATCACCAGGCGATGGGCGGGAAAAGGGACAGGCTGCGCCTGTCCCTGCAAGCAACGTAAAGGTGGGCCGTCGCCCACTTTACTGCTTGTTAGGGGGAGCTTCGCTTCCCCCTAAAACCCCCACGGCGGTCTGTGGGCCGCGAATGAAAGGAGCCCTATTTGAGCAATAAGCATCAGCGCACACACCTGTATGTGGACAATGAAAGCCGGGCACGGCTTGAGTATCTGGCGCGTGTTTCCAACCAATCCATGTCGGCCGTGTTCCGCCAGATCATCCGAGGGGCGGTGGTGAAGGAAATGCCGCCCGCCGACTACCACGCCATGACCGCCGAGCTTTACCGCATCGGCACAAATTTGAATCAGATCGCCAAGGTAGCGAACTCGGGCGGCAAAATCGACGGCGCCACCTATGAGCAGATGGCGGCGGAACTGCGGGCGGCGATTTTGAATATCCAGCAGGCCGTTGACGGCGGCTGATGGCAACGACCTCTGTATGGCCGGTGAAAAAGCGCCTCGACCATGTTTTGGGCTATGTGATCAACCCGGAGAAAACCAGTGAGCACGCCTGCCATGATGAAATCGGCAACGTGCTCACCTATGTGACGCGAGAGGAAAAAGTGGAGTATGTCACCGGCGTGAACTGCCTGCCCGAACACGCACGGGAGCAGATGATGCTCACCAAGCAGGCGTGGGGCAAAACGGACGGCCGGCTGGCCTACCACGGCTACCAATCCTTTGCGCCCGGGGAGGTAACACCCCGGCAGGCCCATGAGATCGGCGTCGAGCTGGCCCGGCGCATGTGGGGCGACCGCTTTCAGGTAGTGGTTGCCACCCACATCGACCGCGACCACCTGCACACGCATTTTGTCATTAATTCCGTGTCCTTTGTGGACGGTAGAAAATACGTCCACACCAAGCGGGACTATTACGATGGCGTCCGGGCCATATCGGATGAACTCTGCCGGGAGCGGGGCCTGTCCGTCATCGAGAACCCCAGGGGCTGCGGTAAGCACTACAAAGAGGCGGTGGACGAACGGGCAGGCAAGCCCACCCGCCGGGGCCTGGTGCGAGCCGACGTGCAGGAGGCCATCGACAAATCCCCCTCCTTTGAAGCCTTTGTGAAGCTGCTGGAGAGCAGGGGCTATGCGGTGAAGCACGGCCCGAGGGTGAAGCACATTGCGGTGATGCCGAAGGACGGCGAGGGCTATATGCGCCTATACAAGCTGCTGGGCAGCGCGTATGAGGAAAGCAACATCCACCGGATGATTGAAACGCGTAGCACCACCGCCCCAGTGCAAACGTCCCCTACCCAAAAGAGGCCCCGCCGTTTCCGTATGCCGCGGGAGCACACCCGGCTCAAGGGGTTGAAGGCCGCCTACTACAAATATCTATACCTCTTGGGCAAGGCGGGCAAGCGGCAGGTGCCGCAGCGCGTGTCCTTCGCCCTGCGGGCGGATCTCGCCAAGCTGGATAGGTACACCCGGCAATTCCGTTTCCTGTACGACAACCGCATCGAGAGCGGCACACAGCTTGCATGGTACGCCGATGCTCTGAAAAATGAGATCGATATTTTGGTGGAGCAACGCAAACCCCTATATGCGCAGCGGCGGCTTGCCTGGGGTTCGGAGGTGCCGGGCATCACGGCAGAAATCGAGGGCATCAACGCGGCCCTGCGGCCCCTGCGCCAAAAGCTGCGACTGTGCGAGCGGATCGCCCAAGACGCCGAGACTATCCGCGACAAAACGCTGGCCGTGCAGGCCCTGCTGGAGCGGCCGTCCGAGCCGGCGCGGAGCCGGGCAAAAGAAAAAGCATCCCGTAACATTATGTAACAAGGTGCTATACGCATTGAACACACCCAACCTTGTCACATTGATGTGACGAGGTTGCAGACACATGGAGGTGAATGATTGAGCACAGGCGGCGACGTATCCGAGCAGATCGTCCGCGATGGGATGATTGTGTTTGAGGAACTGGCGAAAATCGCAGGGGGCCTGAGCAAAGAGGCCATCGCCCTGCTTGCCGCCCTTCTCAAGCGCGAGGGCCAGAGCAAGGGCGCGACCCCCGTGACAAACCTGAAGAACCAGGCCCTCAAGACCGGGCAGGAACTTCAAATCTTTCAGATTAAAAAAGGCGACATCCCCGCGTTCAAAAAACTGGCGAAGGAATATGGGGTGCTGTACCACAAGCCGATATTTCCCCCGGTGTTCCTGACAAAAGACAGCGATAAAATGGTGGATATTGTGGCGCTGTCGGGCGATGCCCGCGCCATCAACCACATCTATGAAAAGCTGGGCTACCCGGCGCCCGAAAGGGATGACGAAAAAAACGCCCCGGCCCGCGCTGTGTCCGAGCAGAACTCAAACGAGCGCGGGAGTGGCTACGAGAAGTCGAAGCCGAGCAGGGAGAATGACGGCGGCGCCCCGGCCCTGTCCGATGCCGGCGAGGGCGGCGACAAGCTGCCCGTGTCCGCTATGGGGAAAATCCGCCATTTTGCCCAGGTTGCCGACGCCAAGGCAGCGGCAAAAACACCCAAGGCGAAAATACCCAAGGCCCCGGCAAAAACCGGGGCCGCACGCTGAAAGGAGTATGAATGGCAAATATCCTGCAATCCACGCTGCAGCGCAACGAGCGCCGCGAGGCTTTCGCCAAGGAGAAAAAAGACGAGCGGGAGGACTTGCGCAAAATTTGTGATGCGGGCATCGAGAGCGTATGCGGCGATGCCGACAAGCTGGCTGCTTTCCTGCGCATGATGGTGACGGTGCCCAGCTACACCAGCCGCAACGCCATGCTGGTGTACCAAAGTATGCCCGACGCCCGCCATGTCGAGAGCAAAAAGGCGTGGTACGATATGGGCCGCTACGTGCCGGAGGAGCACAAGGACAAGGGCATCAAGATTTTGGTGGGCACCGACAAGGGCCGCACCACCTTTTACGATGTGAAGATGGTGTACGACGTTTCGCAGACCGTGGGCAAGCCGTCGAAGAAAACCACCATCGCGCTGGCCGAGAACAGCCCGGAGATGCAAAAAGCCTTCAATGGGCTGGCGGAGCATTCGCCGGTGCCTATCTTGGCCGAGGAAAGGCTGACCGTACCTGCCTTGTATGATCCCGAGGGCCATGCGGTGCTGGTGAATGGTGGCTTTACCGACTATGAAACCTTTGCCGCCGTTGTGAACGCCAACGTCCACGCCACCCTGCACAATGAGGACATCCGCGAGAACCGCGGCCAGGACAGGGGTTACGACCCGGAGGCCACCGAGTTTTTGACCTCCTGCGTTACCTATGTGGTGTGCCAGCGTTTCGGCGTTCCCCTGCCGGGGATGGACTTTGAAACCCCGGCGGCGGTGCTGGGGTCGATGGGTTTTGAGGGCAAGGATGCCCTGCTGAAAATCATCGGGGACAACGCGAAAAGCTGCACCGAGCGGCTGCGCAAGGAAATC
>JAVBQQ010000016.1:0-11651 GCA_031548875.1 Oscillospiraceae bacterium | reverse complement strand
GTTCATCCCCGACTATTATAGTCTGCCAGGCACTATCCTGCATTTTATCGGCCGCATCACGGGGCCCGTCATGTTCTTCTTTGTGGCCGAGGGCTACCACCACACCCGCGACAAGAACCGATACACGGTGCGCATGGCACTTTTCGCGGTGCTTTCCTACCTGCCGTTTATCTACTTCAAGACCGGCGGCCTGCCCACAGGGGACAACTGGTGGACGCAGAGCGTCATCTATACGCTGCTGCTGGGGCTGCTTGCCCTGCGCGCGCGGCACGAGATCCAAAACCAGTGGCTTGGCTGGCTGGCCGTGCTGGCCTGTTTTATATTCTCCGCCGTGGGGGATTGGGCGTTCTATGGCGTCCTGTTCATCGTCATCTTCGATATGTTCCGGGGCAATTTCAAATACCAGGCGCTCATCTATTCGGTCATCGCCCTCGTGCGGGTGGTGCCTGCCCTCTCTGCGGCGGCCAGGGCGCTGCCCGCGGCTTCGCCGCTGCCCTATATCGCCCAGGCGGTGGTGGGGCTGGGCCTCTTCCTGCCGCTGCTGCTGTTGCATTTCTACAACGGCCGTCGCGGGCGGGGCGGCAAGTGGGTGTTTTACATCTTTTACCCCGCGCATCTTCTCATCATCGGTGCGTTGCATGCGCTGCTGGCATGATGCGTCTTCTGTGTGAGAATTTGACGGGGCAAGCGAAAACCGGGTTTGGGTGATCCTCGCTTACCGAAGCAAGTGGGAACGGGGCTCAGCCTCTTCCCGCTTGCTTAATTGCCCGCGCAAGAGTATAATGGGTTCGAAAAAGGACCGCAAAGGAGAGAACGACCATGACCTATTCCAGAGATACGATCATCGGCGATATACTTGACCACGACGCCTCCACCGCGCCGTTGTTCCTGGCAATCGGCATGCACTGCCTGGGTTGCCCCGCTTCCCGAGGCGAGACCATCGAGCAGGCCTGCCGCGTGCATGGGCAGGATGCCGATGCGCTGGTGGCCAGGCTGAACGCTCACGCCGCCGGCTGAGCGCCGTGTCTGAAGAAGTGTACCGCGCCGGGCCCCCCGGGCCCGGCGCGCGGCTTTTGGCGGCGGCGGGGCTGGTGCCGCCGGGCGCCATTGTGGCCGACATTGGCTGTGACCATGGCAAGCTGGCCGTCTGGCTGGCCTGCCGTGGGGGCGCGGCGAAGGTGATTGCCGTGGACAAACGCCCCCTGCCGTTGGCCCGGGCGCGGGCGCTGGCACAGCAGGCAGGTTGCGCCGACCGGGTGGATTGCCGCCTGGGCGACGGCCTTGCCCCCCTTGCGCCGCTGGAGGCAGGGGAGATCGTCATCGCCGGGCTTTCGGGCGAGACGATCATCGAGATACTGGAAGCGGTTTCCTGGCTGCGGGACAAAAGCGTGCACCTTGTGCTGCTGCCTGCCACCCGCGCCCCCCGGTTGCGCCGCTGGCTGTGCGAACAGGGCTTCGGCCTTTTGGCGGAAGTACCTGTGGCAGACAGGGGCCGATATTATACCGTTGTATCGGCTGCATACACCGGCTACGTCAGGCAGCCCACAGAACTGTTTTGCGAAGCCGGCCTGCTGGCCGGTATGGATGACGCGGCTGCGCAGGGCGTCCTGCGCGCCCGCCTGGCAGACTTGCGCAAACGAGCGCTGGGCCCCCTTTTGGAAGACGAACGCGCGGCGCTGCAACAATTGACAGAGGAGCTGGAAGCATGCCTTCGGTAAATGAGATTGCCAAAGCGATAGAGGAATTCGCGCCGCCCGAACTGGCTGCCGAGTGGGACAACATCGGCACGCTGGTGGACTGTGGGGGCCCGGTGAAAAAGGTGCTGGCCACGCTGGACATCACCCCCGACGTGGTGAGCGAGGCCGAGGCGGCGGGCTGCCAGCTCATCGTTGCCCATCACCCGGTCATCTTCCATCCCCTGCGGCGCCTCTCGCAGGGGGACGTGCCTTTCCGGCTGGTGCGCAAGCACATCTCCGCCATCTGCGCCCACACGAATCTGGACGCCGCGACCGGCGGCGTGAACGATATCCTGGCGGCCATCCTCGGCATTTTGGACCCGGTGCCCTTTGCACGCATCGGGCGGGCGGGGCTGCTGCGAGAGAAGACCACCGCGCGGGACCTGGCCCAGCTGTGCGCCACCCGCTTTTCGGCCCATGTGCGCTGCGTAGACGCCGGCAGACCCATCGGCACGCTGGCGGTGCTGGGCGGCAGCGGCGGCGGACTTGTGGAAGAGGCCGTGGCCATCGGGGTGGACTGCGTGCTCACCGGCGAGGCCGACCACCATGACGCCCTCGACGCGGCGGCGGCGGGTGTCTCGCTGGTGCTGGCCGGCCATTTTTCCACCGAGTTCCCGGTGGTGCCCGTCATGGCTGACCGGCTCATCAAGCGCTTCCCCGACCTGCAGGTCACCATCAGCCGCAAAAGCCGCGATCCCTTCGCCTACTACGAACCGGGGGAGTAAACCCCCCTCTGCAACGCACGCGATACCCCCGAAAAGGAGCAACCATGGCCCTGGACGCCGCTACCCTGGCGCTGGCCGCCCGTGAACTGAAGCGGGCGCTCGGCGACGCACGCATAGACCGCATCACCCAGCCCACCCGCGACGAGCTGCTCTTGCAGATGCGCACACGCGAGGCGGGTTTTCGCCTGTTGCTCAGTGCACGCAGTGGGTCGGCCCGTGTCTGCCTGACAGGTGAAAGCTATGAAAACCCGGCGACGCCTCCCTCCTTCTGCATGCTGCTGCGCAAGCACCTGGGCGGTGGGCGGCTGCTGGACGTGCGCTGCCCGCCCGGGGAGCGCATCGTTTTTTTTGATTTTTTGTGCACGAACGAGATGGGCGACCTTGTGTACAATACGTTGGCTGCCGAATTGATGGGCCGCTACTGCAACCTTGTGCTGCTGCGTCGCGAGCTGGACGAGGACGGGGAGGAGATGCGCGACGGGAAGATCGTCGACGCGCTGAAGCGGGTGGATTTCGAAGACTCGGAGGTGCGCCAGCTGCTGCCCGGCCTTGCCTACACGCTGCCGCCAAAGCCCCCGGGGCTGGATTTTCTGCGCGCGCCTTTTGCCGATATCGCCGAGCGGCTTGCCACATCGTCCGCTTCGGTGGGGGAAGCCATGCGCAAAATGGCGGGCGGCGTGGGACCGGTGGTGGCGCGGGAGGTGTGCTTCCGCGCTTTTGGCGGGGAGGAACCGCCTGCCGCCATGCTGTCCGAGGGTGAACTGGCCGCGCTGCAAAACGCATTGCAGGCCGTCCGGGCTGATTTCAAGGCCGGTGGCAAGCCCTGCATCGTGCGCAAGCCGGACGGCACCCCCGTTGAGTTCAGCTTCACCCGGCTGACCCAGTATGAGCCGGTGTTCACGGTGGGCGAATGCGATAGCTTTTCGGCGCTTTTGGAGGAATACTACGCCGAGAAGGACCGACATGAGCGGATGCGCCAGCGCGGGAAGGCGCTGCGCAAGAATGTGCAGAACCTGTACGACCGGGCTGTGCGCAAACAGGCTGCCCGGCAGGAGGAGCTTGCCGAGAGCGGCCGCAGCGACCACCTGCGCGAAACGGGCGACCTGCTGACAGCCAACCTGCACGCCTTCCACAAGGGGGACACGACGGTGACGCTGCAGAGTTGGACGACTGGCGAGGAGGTGGCCGTCCCATTGGATGCCCGCCTTTCGCCCAGCCAGAACGCGCAGCGGTACTACCGCGACTACAAGAAGAAGCAGACAGCCGCCCGGGTGCTGGCCCGGCTGTTGGAGGCGGGCGAGCGGGAGATCGAATACCTGGCGAGTGTGCTGTACGAGGTGGACGAAGCAAAGGGTGAGACGGAGTTGAATGACATCCGCGCCGAGCTGAAGGGTCAGGGTTACCTGAAAGCGTACAAGCCGCGGGACAAAAAACAGAAATCGGCTGATTTTTACCGTTACCGATCCAGCGACGGCTTTTTGGTGCTGGCCGGGCGCAACAACGCCCAAAACGAGAAATTGAGCCTGAAGACCGCCCGTGGCAAGGATCTGTGGTTCCATGTGAAGAACGCGCCGGGCAGCCATGTGGTGGTGATGAGCGAGGGGCAGGACATCCCGCTGCCCACCCAGAACGAGGCAGCCATGTTGGCCGTGTGGCATTCCAGCCAGAAAAACTCCGCCAAGGTACCGGTGGATTTTACCCAGGTGAAGAACCTGCGCAAGACCGGCGACCTGCCCCCCGGCATGGTGCTGTACGAGCACTATGAGACGGCGTATGTGACTGTGGACGAAGCCGCCCTACCCAAACAGGACGAGGACGCACGATGAACGGGGCGGAGAGGGAAGGCGCCCCGGCGGGAACGGCGCCGGAAGCACTGGAAGAGCAGATGACCGCTTGGCGGAAACCGACAAAACAGCGCATACGCCTGCTGGACGGCCTGCGCGGGTTTTCGCTGGTCAGCATGATCATCTACCACGCGATGTACGACCTCGTGGTGTTGTTCGGCGTGCGCGCGGCCTGGTATTTCGAGCTGCCCGGTTACCTGTGGCAGCAGAGTATCTGCTGGGTGTTCATCCTCGTATCGGGTGCGTCGCTGCACTATGGCCGCCATCCGGTGCGCCGGGGTCTTTTGGTGTTTGGCTGCGGCTTGTTGCTTACGGTGGTGACGGCGCTTGCCATGCCGGAGCAGGCCATCTATTTTGGCGTGCTTCACTTTTTGGGCCTGGCCATGGTGCTGGCCGGCTTTGGGCAGAAGCTGCTGCGCCGGGTGCCGGCGGTCTTGGGGCTCATCCTCAGCTTTGCGGTGTTCCTGTTCACCAAGGGGGTGCCGCGCGGCTTTGTGGGCGTGGGGGACGTGGCGCTGCTCCAGCTGCCCGCCGCGCTGTACGGCACGCCGTTTTTGTTCTGGCTGGGATTTCCTGGCCCGGCGTTCACCTCGGCCGATTACTTCCCGCTCATCCCGTGGTTGTTCCTCTTTCTTGCAGGCTATTTTGGCTGGGGGCTGCTGATGCCCAGGCTGAAAACGGGCGCGCCGGGCAGGAACCCGCTGGAGTGGATGGGGCGGCACAGCCTGCTCATCTACATGCTGCACCAGCCGGTCATCTACGGGGTGCTAATGGGACTGGCGGCGATGGGTGTATTTTGACAACACAATACAAGTATAGCGATAATTATTTAATGAAAAACGATAAAAATTAATTGACAAATTCAAAATCCCCGCCTATACTAGAGGTGCGAGAGCAAAAGGCCGCACACAATATAGCATAGGGGGCAACCGGGATGGAGAAAAAAGAGAAAAGCCTGAGAAAAGCGGCGATTGCCGCCATTGTGGTTTTGTGCGTGCTGGTGTTGGCAATCTGTGCGATGAATGTATTGACACTCGCGGAAGGATTGCACCGGTTGACGGTGATGGGTGATGCGGATGTGTATGCGCAGACACCGTCTTTATGGGTGAGTTGGCTATCGGGGCTGGTTCTGCCGAGCGGCCTTGTTGTGATGGCGGTGTTGGCAGTTTTGATTCTGCGAGACATCGCCCGCAGCACATCACCCTTTGCGCGCCGGACGACGACACGTATGAAGGGGATCTCCCTTGTCCTTGCGCTCACCGGCGTTGCGTTGCTTGTATGCCAGTTGATCGACGTTGCGGTGAGCCCGGCGATGCCGGATGAGATTGTGGAACTGTATGGTGGTGGCATCGGCGTGTTCGAAGGACCTCAGGGCCCTACGGCGGTGTTCACGCCCGAGGTCTTCACGTCTTCGGTTATCCGGGATTTCGAGTGGATGCTGATCCTGGCCGTCGTCATCTACTGCATCGCGCTGGTGTTTCAGTACGGCAGCCAGCTACAGCAGCAGGCCGACGAGACGCTTTGAGGGGGTGAATGGCAGCATGGCAATCATTCTGCGGCTGGACCGCGTGATGGCTGACCGGAAGATGTCGCTGAACGAGTTGGCGGCCCGCGTGGGCATCTCGAACGTCAACCTCTCAAACATCAAAACAGGCAAGATCAGCGCCATACGCTTTTCTACGCTAAACGCCATCTGCGAGGTGCTGGGCTGCCAGCCGGGTGACATCCTGGAGTATGCGCCGGAGGCACAGCCGCCTGCGGCCCCACCGGTGCCCGGGGTGCCCTCTGCTCCGGATGCCGGGGAGCCCCGAACACCGGCGCAGCCTGGATAAAAAGTGCTTGCAATTGCACCCCGGTTGTGATATTATAACCGGGCGACTGCAAATGCCCCGTGTTTTGCGCGGGGTGCGATATGCGAAGAAGCGGGAGGTTGCGGCCTGCTGCCCTGTGCACAGGGAGGCAAGGACGGGTATTTCCGCCGAGTATGTCGGGTCTAGAGAACCGGGCGACGATTACTGACGGCAAAGGGTTATGTTTGTGCCGATTGCGCAAACCGCTTTCCACTCTCCCTTAGTATAGGGGAGATCAATTTGCCAGGGTGATGTCCGGGGGAACTGAGTAGCCCTTTGCGAAAAGGGATGCGGTTCACCGGCTTTTCTCATGCAAAGACATGAAACACCCGGGTGCGTGTGAAGAATTCTTTTGCGTCGGCAATCAGGGGAACCTTCAGATATGGCGTTCGCTATTTTGGAGCAGCCCCAGCAAACCGCCTAATATCATTTAAATTGGAGGCGATTCATTTGGCAGTCAAGGAAAAGATCCGGATTCGTTTGAAGAGCTATGACGCGGGACTTATCGATTCGGCGTCGGAGAAGATCGTGGAGACCGCGAAGCGCACGGGTGCGCGGGTGTCGGGCCCCATCCCCCTTCCCACCGACAAGGAGATCGTTACCATCCTGCGCGCGGTGCACAAGTACAAGGACTCGCGCGAGCAGTTCGAGATGCGCACCCACAAGCGGCTTATCGACATCCTGCGGCCGTCCAACAAGACGGTGGAAGCTCTCACCAGCCTGCAGCTCCCCGCCGGCGTCGAGATCGACATCAAGTTATAAGCCAGCGCCCGACAGGGCGCAAGGTCACGTTGGTGCTTCCTTATAGAAAGGGGCGTCAACCAATAACCTGGAGTGCGGTTGCGAAAAACAGGATGGCCGAGTGTTCGAGTGGTTTTTGGCTGTTTCAAGGCGACCGAGTGAGGAATACTTGCTGTATTCCGAACGAGGGCAACGCAGAAAAAGGTAAAAACCACCAATGAGGCGGCCGTGGTGTTCGAGCAAGCGTGCCCAAAACAAGGAGGCATGTTCCATGCAAAAAGGATTGATCGGCAAGAAAGTGGGCATGACACAGATCTATGATGAGAACGGCAAGGTGATCCCCGTTACTGTGGTGGAAGCCGGCCCCTGTGTCGTGGTGCAGAAGAAAACAGTGGAGAGCGACGGCTACCAGGCTGTGCAGATGGGTTTTGGCGATATGTCGGCCAAGCGTGTGACGAAGCCCGCCAAGGGCCACTTCGACAAGGCTGACGCGGCCCCCAAGAAGACGCTGCGCGAGTTCCGTCTGGACAGCATCGAGGAGATGAAGGTGGGCGACATCCTGAAAGCCGACGTGTTCGAGGTGGGCGACCACATCGACGTGACCGGCACGAGCAAGGGCAAGGGCTACGCCGGCACCATCAAACGTTGGAACGGCAGCATCATGCGCGCCACGCACGGCGGCGGCCCCATCCATCGCCACGCCGGTTCCATGGGCGCTTGCTCCACACCCTCGCGCGTCATGAAGGGCAAGAAACTGCCCGGCCATCTGGGCGCCGAGCGCGTGACTGTGCAGAACCTCACCATCGTGAAGGTGGACGCAGAAAACAACCTCATCGCCGTCAAGGGTGCGCTTCCCGGCGCCAAGGGCACTGTGTTGTGCATCCGAGACAGCGTAAAAGCAAAAGCGTAGGAAAGGGAGGGAACTGAACCATGGCTAAGTTTGACGTAGTGGACATGTCCGGCAAGAAGGTTTCCACCCTGGAACTGAAGGACGAGATCTTCGCTATCAAACCCAACGAGCGCGCGATGCACGCCGCCGTTGTGAACTTCCTGGCCAACCAGCGCCAGGGCACCCAGAGCACCAAGACCCGCGGCGAAGTGCGCGGCGGCGGGCGCAAACCCTGGCGCCAGAAGGGCACCGGCCGCGCGCGGCAGGGCTCTACCCGCAGCCCCCAGTGGACGGGCGGCGGCGTGGCCCTGGGCCCCAAGCCCCGCGACTACAGCTACCGGCTGAACCGCAAGCTGAAGCGCCTGGCGCTGCTGTCTGCCCTGTCGGCCAAAGCGGCCGCGGGCGAGATCGTCATCGTAGACGAGTACAAGGTGCCGGAGTTCAAGACAAAGACTGTGATGGGCATGCTGTCGGCCATCGGCGCAGGCGGCAAGGCGCTCATCGTGTCCGGTGAGGTGGACCAAAAGCTTGTGAAGAGCGCGTCCAACATTCCCGGCGTGAAGACCACCACCGCCACCCTCATCAACGTTTACGACATCTTGAACGCGGGCACCTTTGTGCTGAGCGTGGATGCCGCCAAGAAGATCGAGGAGGTATTCGCACAATGAAAGTAGCACCGCAGGACATCGTGCTGGGCCCCATCATCACCGAGAACTCGATGCAGGCCCTGCAGCAGAAGAAGTACACCTTCAAGGTGGCCAAAAGCGCCACGAAGATCGACATCGCCCGGGCGGTGGAAGACCTGTTCAACGTGAACGTGGCCAAGGTGAACACCATCTCGGTGCGCGGCCAGTACCGCAGGCAGGGCCGCACCGGCGGCTACACCGCATCATTCAAGAAGGCAATCGTCACCCTCACCGAGAAATCCAAGGGTATCGAGTTCTTCGAGACGATGATGTAAGCCCCCCAGGGGCACGCGGGCATCTGCCCGCAGAGAAAGGCGGCGAGGTTGCCGGCGGATGAGCCGGCAACTGCGGCACACGGGTGCTGCAACAGTTCCACGTATGTGGAACTGCAGTTGCTACGCAACTGCAACCGCTACGCCGGGGAGAGGCAGTGCCCCTCCCAACGTATGGGGCGCAGAAGGCCCCGCAAAACTCGAAATAAGGAGCGAAATCCATGGCGATCAAAAAATACAAGCCGACGACGCCCGGCCGCCGCGGCATGACAGTGACCGACTATTCGGTCCTCTCCAAGGTGGAGCCCGAGCGCAGCCTGCTGGAGCCCATGAAGAAGAGCGCGGGCCGTAACGCTTACGGGCGCATCACCGTGCGCCACCACGGCGGCGGCAACCGCACCAAGTACCGCAAGATCGATTTCAAGCGCCAGAAGTTCGATGTGCCCGCCAAGGTGCAGACGCTGGAGTACGACCCCAACCGCTCGGCCTTCATCGCGCTCATTGAGTATGAAGACGGCGAAAAGGCGTACATCATTGCCGCCGACGGCATGAAGGTGGGCGACACCATCATGAACGGCCCCGCCGCCGATATCAAGCCCGGCAACGCGATGCCTTTCAAGAACATGCCCGTCGGTACGGTCATCCACAACATCGAGATGTATCCCGGCAAGGGGGCGCAGATCGTGCGCAGCGCCGGCACCTCCGCCCAGCTGATGGCCAAGGAGGGCAAGTACGCTCTGGTGCGCCTGCCTTCCGGCGAGATCCGCAACTTCCCTGTGGAGTGCATCGCCTCGATTGGCCAGGTGAGCAACATCGACCACGAGAACGTGAACATCGGCAAGGCCGGCCGCAAGCGCCATATGGGCTGGCGGCCCACCGTGCGCGGCAGCGTGATGAACCCGTGCGACCACCCCCACGGCGGCGGCGAAGGCAGGAGCCCCATCGGCCGGCCGGGCCCCGTTACCCCCTGGGGCAAACCCACCCTGGGGTACAAGACGCGCAAGAAGCACCACCGCAGCGACAAGTATATCGTCAAGCGCGCAACCAAAAAGTGATAAGGAGAGCAGAATATGGGCAGAAGTGTTAAAAAAGGACCTTTCGTCCAGCCCGCGCTCCTCAAGCGCGTGCAGGCGATGAATGACAACGGCGAAAAGCGCGTGGTGAAGACCTGGAGCCGCGCCTCCACCATCTTCCCCGATTTCGTGGGCCACACCTTTGCGGTGCACGACGGGCGCAAGCATGTGCCGGTGTATGTCACCGAGGACATGGTGGGCCACAAGCTGGGAGAGTTTGCCCCCACCCGCACGTACCGGGGGCACGCCGGCAGCAAGACCGGCGGACGCTAAAGGAGAGGAGTAGAAACACATGGAACAGTTGCAGGCAACGGCGAAGCTGCGCTACGCGCGCATCTCGCCCCGCAAGGTGGGTGTGGTTCTCGACCTCATCCGCAAACAGCCGCTGGACAAGGCACTGGGCATCCTGCAGTACACGCCCAAGTCGGCCAGCGAGCTGTTGTACAAGCTGGTGAACTCGGCCGCGGCCAACGCCGAGAACAACATGAACATGGACAAGGGCAATCTCTATGTCGCCGAATGCTTCGTCACTCCCGGCCCCACGCTGAAGCGCATTCAGCCCAAGGACCACGGCAAGGCGTTCAGAATCCTCAAGAGGACCAGCCATATCACGGTGGTACTCAAAGAGATGGAAGCGTAAGGAGGCAGGAGGAAAAGTATGGGTCAAAAAGTAAATCCGAACGGCCTGCGCGTGGGCGTCATCCGCGACTGGAACAGCCGCTGGTATGTGGACAAGAAGAACTTCGGCGACACCCTCGTCGAGGACTACAACATCCGCAAATACCTTAAGAAGCGTCTCTACTCGGCAGGCATCCCCAAAATCGAGATCGAGCGCACCTTCGACGCCGGCACCGGCGCCGCCAAGGTGAAGATCAATATCTACGTGGCCAAGCCCGGCATGGTCATCGGCCGCGGCGGCACCGAGATCGACAAGCTGCGCGGCGACGTGGAGAAGCGCATCGGCAAGAGTGTGAACCTGAACATCGTCGAGATCAAGAATCCCGACGTGAACGCCCAACTGGTGGCCGAGAACATCGCCCAGCAGCTGGAGCGCCGCATCGCTTTCCGCCGTGCGATGAAACAGTCGATCGGCCGGGCTATGCGTTTTGGCGCCAAGGGCATCAAGTGCCAGGTGGGCGGCCGCCTGAACGGCGCGGACATCGCCCGCAGCGAGCACTACCACGAGGGCACCATCCCGCTGCAGACCCTGCGCGCTGACATCGACTACGGCTTTGCCGAGGCAAACACCACCTACGGCAAGATTGGCGTGAAGGTATGGATCTACAAGGGCGAAGTGCTGAAGGGCACAAAGCCCCTGGACGATAATGTGCGTCCGCCGCGCCCCGAGCGCCGCGAGCGCAGCGGTGGCGACAGGCGCCCCGGCGCCCCCCGTGGGGGTGACCGTGGACCTCGTTCCCCCCGCCCGGAAGGAGGCAACCGCTGATGTTGATGCCCAAACGCGTCAAATACCGCCGCCAGATGCGCGGCCGCATGAAGGGCAAGGCCATGCGCGGCAACGAGGTGAACCAGGGCCAGTACGGCCTGGTGGCCACCGAGCCCTGCTGGATCACCTCGAACCAGATCGAGGCCGCACGTATTGCGATGACCCGCTACATCAAACGCGGGGGCAAGGTGTGGATCAAGATCTTCCCCGACAAGCCCGTTACCGAGAAGCCTGCCGAGACCCGCATGGTCAGCGGCAAGGGCAGCCCGGAATACTGGGTGGCGGTGGTGAAGCCCGGCCGCGTGCTGTTCGAGCTGGCCGACGTGAACGAAGAGACTGCGCGCGAGGCGCTGCGCCTGGCCAGCCACAAGCTGCCCGTCAAGACGAAGTT
>JAVBQQ010000062.1:0-14992 GCA_031548875.1 Oscillospiraceae bacterium | reverse complement strand
CCAGGCCGTCCACCATCACGGCGCCGGCCTGCACCGGCTCGCCCAGCTTGAGGGCGTCGCGGCTTAGGATGATCGTGTCGCCCGCTTCGGCCACCAGGATGTTCGCCTTGGGCACACCCATCGATTCGGCCGTGCGCGCGTGGCGGATGAGATGCTTGAATTCGCCGTGCACAGGGATGAAATACTTCGGCTTCACAAGGCTGAGGATGAGTTTCTGCTCCTCCTGGCAGGCGTGGCCGGAGGCATGCACATCGTACATGCGCTCGTAGATCACCTCCGCACCCAGGCGAAGCAGGCCGTTCACCACCCGTGTCACCATCTTCTCGTTACCGGGGATGGGCGTGGCCGAGATGATGATGAAATCGCCCGCGCCCACATGCACGTTGCGGTGGCTGTTGGCCGCCATGCGCGACAGGGCGGACAAGGGCTCGCCCTGGCTGCCGGTGGTGATGAGGACTACCGACTCGGGCGGATATTTGTTGATCTTGTCCACATCGATGAACACCTCGGGCGGTGCCTTGATATAGCCCAGCTCCATGGCCATCTGCGTGTTCTTTTCCATACTGCGGCCCGAGATGGCCACCTTGCGGCCGGCCGCTATGGCGAGCTCGATGATGTGCTGGATGCGGTAGATGTTGGAGGCGAAGGTGGCAATGATGATGCGCCGGTCGTCCGCCCTGCTGAAGAGCGCCTGCAACCCCTCATTCACCTTGCTCTCGCTCAGGGTCTGGCCAGGGCGCTCGGCGTTTGTGGAATCGCTGAGCAGCGCCAGCACCCCCCGGTCGCCGTACTCGGCCAGAGTGGTCAGGTCGGTGGGGCCGCCGGAGATGGGCGTGTAGTCTATTTTAAAATCGCCCGTGTGTACCACCACGCCCGCCGGGCAGTCGATGGCAAAGGCCACGGCGTCGGGGATGCTGTGGTTCACATGGATGGGGTCGAACGTGAAGCAACCCACCGCGAATGTCTCGCGCGGGGTGATGAGATGCGTCTCCGCGCTGCCGCGCAGGCCGTGCTCCTCCAGCTTGTTCTCGATGAGGCCCAGTGTGAGGCGGGTGGCGTAGATGGGCAGGTTCACCTCGCGCAGCAGGTAGGGCAACGCGCCGATATGGTCCTCGTGCCCGTGGGTGATGACCACCGCACGCAGCTTGCCGCGGTTCTGCTCCAAAAAGGCAAAATCGGGAATAACGAGATCCACCCCAAACATGTCCGTGTCCGGGAAGAGGGATCCGCAGTCCACAATGACCATCTCTCCCTCGCACTCGAGGACGGTCATGTTTTTGCCTACCTCACCAAGACCCCCCAACGGGTACAGGCGCAGAGGAGCTGCGGCGGCCTCCGTCTCGCGGCGCCGCTGTGCGTAGAAGCCGGGCTTGCGGCCGGGGCGTTTGGCGCCGCTGCCGCTCCCGCTTGTGGCGCCCGCCCCTTGTTTCTTCTGGGGGGCGCCTGTGTTGCGCTGTTTGGGGGCGCGCGGCGCTCCTTCCTGGCGGGCCGGCTTATTCTGTTGTTGACTCATTCTTTCCTCCATTTTCAAACGAAGCCAAGCCCCCGCCCAAAACGGGGGGGCTTGCATTCGCATGCTGTTGCTATATCAAACCGGCAAGCACGGGCCGGTTGTAATCAAAAACGCAGCGTCATACCGAGCGGTACGCATACTACACTAGGATAAGTGTATCACATCGCGGCCGCTTGTCAAGTTATGTGTGCGTACAAAACGCCGTCACAGAAGATCACAATTTGCCAATTTTGGCGCCGTGGTCTATACTATACTGTTAGAAACAAGTAAATCTGAACTGCGGGGACCCCCATGAAACTCGTGCACATCTACACAGACGGCGCCTGCAAGGGCAACCCCGGGCCGGGCGGCTGGGGAGCCATCCTGCGCTACCGGCAAACCGAGAAGGAACTGTCGGGCGGGGAGGCCCAAACCACCAACAACCGCATGGAGCTGCTTGCCCTGGTGCGCGCGCTGGAAAGCCTGAAGGAACCCTGTCATGTGGTCGTCACCAGCGATTCCCAATACCTCATCAACGGCCTGGCAAAGGGCTGGGCCGCCGGATGGAAAAAGCGCGGCTGGGTAAAAAGCGACAAGCAGCCAGCCCTGAACCCCGATTTGTGGGAGCAACTGCTGGACCTGACCGCACGGCACGAGATGGAGTACACATGGATACGCGGGCACGATGGCCACCCCGAAAACGAGCGTTGCGACGCGCTGGCCGTGGCCCAGGCCGAACACTATGCCACCCTCACAGACCAGGCTAGACAAGGAGTCGACCCGTTTTGAGCGGACAGAACAAACCAATCAAACCCCGCACGCACGTGGGCGGCGCCCGCCCCGCTGAGGAACCCGCCCTGCCGGAGCGGGCCAAAGCACCTCCGCCTCCTGCACTGCAAGGCGCGGACAGGCCGCTCAAGCTGGCGGAAGACAAGCGGGTGCTGGTGGCCCTGTCCGGCGGGGTGGATTCGTCGGTGGCCGTGCACCTGCTGCAAAAGCAGGGCTTCGAGGTGGAGGCCGCGGTCATCGCCTTCTCCCCTGCCCCAGCGCACCAGAACGCCCTGCAGGCGGCGCTGCAAGCCGCGGGTGAGCTGCGCGTACCCATCAGCGTGCTGCACTGCGAAGCATTGTTCGAACGGGAGGTCATCGCGCCTTTCTGCACATCGTACGCCGCAGGCCGCACGCCCAACCCCTGTGCGTGGTGCAACCCGCTGGTCAAGTTCCGCGTCCTGGCGGACGAGGCCGACCGGCGCGGCATCTTCCACATTGCCAGCGGCCATTACGCCCGCTGCGAAGAGCAGGGCGAAGAGGGCCTGCGGGTGCGGTTCATCGCCAAGGCTGCAAGCGCCCCGCGCGACCAAAGCTATATGCTGTACCGCCTGCCCGCTTCCATACGCGACCGCCTGCTGCTGCCCGTGGGCGAGCACGGCAAGGACGCCATCCGTCAGATGGCCCGCGAGGCGGGCCTCTCCTGCGCCGGCTCGCCGGACAGCCAGGAGATCTGTTTCGTGCCCGGCGACAACTACGCCGCCTTTCTCGAAGAAAGGGGCGTGCAGGGCCTTGCAGGTTCGTTCATCGGCCCCGGCGGCGAAAACCTTGGCCCCCACAAGGGCGTGCAGCACTATACCATCGGACAGCGCAAGGGCCTTGGCCTGGCGCTGGGCCAGCCGGTGTTCGTACGGCGCATCCTGCCTTCGGGCGACATCCTGCTGGCCAATGGCGGTGGCGAATACACCGAGGGGGTGTGGTTGCGCCGGGTTTGCACGGCCAGCGGCGAACCGCTGCGCGACGGCGCTCGCTTCGAGGTAAAGATACGCAGCGCCGCGCAAACGGTTCCCTGCACCATCCAGTTCACCGACCGCGGCGTGGCACTGCGGTTCGATTCGCCCCAGCGCGCGGCGGCGCCGGGGCAGCACGCAGTGCTGTACCGCGGGCCGCTTCTGATAGGCGGCGGCGAGATCGACGACATGTTCTAGCCAAACCTGCTTTGCACAACGGAGGAAACCATGAAAAAAAACCAGACCATCATCCTGACCATCCTGGGCGTGGCGCTGGTGGCCGCGCTGATACTGGGTGCCTGCCAAAGCCGGAATGGGGACAGCTCGTCCCAGCCTTCTTCCGGCTCGTCCCCCGCGTCGTCCGCACCGGTCAGCGTTCCGGCTCCCATTGCCGCGTCCGATTCGGACGAACCCGATTCGGGCGCAGACAGTACCGCGTCCGCCGCGGAACCTGACCCCAATTCCCACGCGGCACCCTCGCAGGGGCCTGTTTCCGGTGTGGGAGAGGGCACCGGCGGCACCCAAAGTTTCACCGGCACCATCGCGGACTCCGGCATGGGCAAGTTCTTCATCGAGACGGACAGCGGCCTCACCCTGCCCATCCCCTTCCAAAACGCCGACATCTCGCAACTGGCGGACAGCCGCCCCGGCAGCCGGGTGGTCGTCACCTACACCGGCACCATAGAAGACGGTGATACCAGCGGCATCACGGTCATCTCCATCGCCACCGCGCCCTGACAAGCCATCCACTTTTTCAGATGCCACATCCAGAGGATGAGCCATGAACAATTTTATTGAATTTATGCAGGACAACACCGCCTTTTGGGGCTATCTACTGCCCGCGGTGGTGCTCGGCGTCGTGTTTTGGGTGGCCGGTTGGGCGCTGGCCCGCAAGGTGATGCCCCGTATCGTGCGGCGTATCGACGAGGACAAACACCCGTATGTCCATCTGCTTGTAAACGGTTACGGCCGCCCGGTGGGGCTGTTTTTGCGGGTACTGGGCGTCTGCCTTGCCCTGTTGGTCCTGGCCAACTGGCAACCGGTGGACCCGCCGGCAAACCTGACCGCCTTTTTGGGCGGCATCCCCGCTTTCGTGGAAACGGTGCTGCGCGTCGCCGCCATCGTGTGCGTCACCTGGGGCCTTCTTGCTTCCAGCGACATCATCGTGCTGCTGATGCAGGGCGCGAAAAGTAAGCTGGACATCGGGCTCACTAAATCAGTGCGGCACTTCCTCACGGCCATCTTCCGGGTGGTGGTCATCCTCATCGGAGCCATCGCGCTGCTGGGCGAACTGAACTTCGACGTGTACGGCCTGGTGGCCGGCCTGGGCATCGGCGGGCTTGTGCTGGCGCTGGCCGCGCAAGACTCGGCCTCCAACTTCTTTGGCGGCCTCGTCATCGTCATCGAAAAACCGTTTGAAATCGGCGACCGCATCATCTGCGGCGACGTGGACGGCGTAGTGGAGGACATCTCCCTGCGCAGCACCAAGGTGCGCGCGGGTTCGGGCGCGCTAATAGTGGTGCCCAACTCGCAGCTCAGCGGCGCACCCATCCTCAACTGGAGCGGCGAAAAGGCCAAGCGCCTGGCGGATTTCGGCCTCACCTTCACCCAGGAGGTGGCGGCGGAACAGATGCGGGCGTTCTGCGAAGACGCGCGCAAGGCGCTGACAGCCGACCCCGAGGTCGTGCCCGACAGTGTCATCGTGCGTTTTTCTGAGATGGGCGAATCGGGCCCCACCATCCGCGTGGCATTCCAGACGACGCAGACCGGCCTTGCCGACCACCTGCGCATTCGCGAGCGGGCAAATTACGCCCTGCTGGAGCTGGCCGGCAAAAGCGGCCTGCAATTCGCCTTCCCCACCCGCAGCGTCTATCTGCGGCGGGAGCCGGAGGATGAAGACGGGAACGCGTGAACGGAGAAAGCCATACGCATATAAACCCACAAGCCCCCGCGGAACATCTGTTCCGCGGGGGCTTTGTCCGTCTGCCTGATTATGGATTTTCTCGCGTGGCGTACAAAAACCGCGTGTAGCCTATCTCAGCCGCATTCTTCATCAGCTCCAGGTTCAGCCAGGCCGCCAGCTCGTGCAGCGGCCGGCCCTCGAATGGCCACCGGACGCATGCGCAGGAGAGGAATTCCTCTTCGGGCAGCACCTGCAAACGGGCAGCCCACTCGTCGTGCAGGCGGTTGATTTCATCCCTTGCCTGCTCCGCACCGCCCGGCCATGCCACGCTCTCGCGGGTGCATGTGCCCGCACCGAACGTGTGGTCCAGCGCCATCGTCCACCAATACATGATATGCCAGGTGACCCAGGCAATGTTGGGTGGCCCCGCCTCGTAGGCTTCGGTGTCCGGCCAATCGGCCCGCCACACACCGTTTTCCAGCCGTACATGCGGGCCCGCCGCCCGGGAACGCCACAGGCACTCTTCATCCGCCAAATCGTCCAGATGGTAACACAACAGCTGCCAGGACATATCCAGCCCAAACAGCGCCGCCGCGCGCAGGGGCGCCCCGCTTTCGGGCGTCTTTTCCTCAGGCATGGCCATCCCCTCCATTCCCTTCCGGTTGTATCGGCGCGTAGCGCATCATGTAGCAGCGCTTGCAAAACCCAAGCGATTCCCAAAACGCCAGGCCGCGCTCGTTCCACACATAGGCGTCCAGATCCAGCTCCCGCGCGCCCAGCCCGGCCACCAGCGCATGGAATGCCCGCGTGCCGCAGCCCTTGCGGCGCGCCTCGCGGCAGATAAAAAAATGCCTCAGATAGATGGGCTTCTTCTGCATATTGCACAGGGCATATCCCACTACACGGCCTTCCTCGGCAAAAGTGAACGCACGGTGCCCCTCCCACAAAAGCGCCGCCAACATCTCCTGCAGTTCCTGCAGGGACTTTGGATTGTCCGCCTGCTCGTCCTCCCCAAGCATCTGCGCCATGGCGGCCAGAAGCGGCAGGTCTTTTTCCGAACACTCGGCCAGCAGCAGCCCGCCACCTCTTTTCCGCATTGTTTTGTCCGGCCTTGCGCGTCCCTAACCGCCCAGCCCGCTCGTATCCAATATCACATCACAGCTCTCGCGTACGCCGAAAGCTGCGAAATAGCGGTTTTCCATGGGTATCCACTCCCGCTCGAACCGGGGCCACAGCGCCGGTCCGCTGCGCGCCGCCACCCGTCTTGCCTGCACCTGCGCATCGCATCCCAAAAACACGCGCACATCGCAGGGCGCGTCCACCTTGGGGTGCAGCGCGTAGGAGCCCTCCAGCACGGTCAGTCTTGCTGCCGGCAGTTCGCGCCATACGCCCATCGCCCCGGTCACACAATCGTATGCCTGGTAACAGAATGCGCGGTCATCCGCCGCTTGATGGGCTACTGGCGCCAGCCGCTCGTAGTCGATATTGCCGCCCGCCTCTGCCAAGCGCTCTGCGCTTCGCTGCGCAGGCCGCAGGAAGAAGTCGTCGGCGTGCACCACGCCGCAGCCGTACACCTTGGCCAGCGCGGCGCCAAGGCTGCTTTTGCCAGCACCGGCCATGCCGTCGATGCCCACCAGCACGTGCGGCTTTTGGGCAAGCGCGCGGTCGATGGCCGCATACACGGGCAAGTATAGCGCCTCTGCCGCGTCCAGGATATGGTAATGCGGGCGGTACAGTGCGCGGAAACGGGCGCTGTGGTGTGGCGGGGCGCCGCTTTGCAGGTCATTTTCAGCCAGGAATCGTTCCCATTCCGCCATCGAATAGGGCGTCCGCCCCGCGGCCACCATGGCGGAAAAACGCTCCAGCTTGCAGCGTAGCCCTTCCTTCGAGCCCTTGCGTAACCCTGCTGTGCAGGCGCACAGGCGCGCAAAGGTACCGGTCGAGGGCCCGGCGGCCAGCGCCGCCAGCGACACCCGGCACAAGCCTGCGCCAATGGGCACCACGTCGGGCAGGGCGGGGTCCGGGCTGCGCAGTTCAGGCAGCAAAAGTTCTTCTTCCAGGCCGCGCAGCAGCGTTTCCTCGCCATCGTCACATCCGCCGGATGCTTGCAGTAGGTGCGCACCGCCAAGTTCATTCTGGTAGATCAATTTCACGCAATCGACGATTCCCATGCCCGGGTAGAGAGCAAGGTGCGTGTGGATGAGCCGTGCCAATTCGTCCATCGTTTTTCCTTTAGTCGATCCGTCCGGGATACGCGTCAGACGACGCGTCCCAGAAGCCGGTCGTCTCTTTTATTCCCTATCTAGACCAAATAGGCGCAGATATCCAGGATCACATTGCCTTCTTCATCCGGCACTGTGAAGCGCGCGTGGTTGTAGCGCTCGAAAAACCACCCTTTTTCTGAGAACTCCCAGCCCTTTTCCGCCAGGGCCGCCATGGAGAAGTCCGATGCCTCCTTGCCGTACAACTCGCCGTTTTTGTCGTTGCCGCGCAGCCAGCACACCCCCACCTCGCCGGCAGGAATCTCCACCGATGCAAAACCCTCGGGAGCCCGGGCATCCGGCGTCAAAAAAGCGCCGATCCAATATTCAAAATCGCCCTCTTCGTCCACCATACGCATCGCGCCCACCAGGTCGTCGCTCAACCCGGGAATGGCCGCGCACTTCGCCAGGATGCCAGGCCAATCTTCTTCAAAGCACTGCTGCCAATAGCGCGCAAACGTGCCTGATTCATCGCGGTCTTTGCCCGTGTATCGCCTGCCCGCCAAACGCACATCCGGCAGGTTTTCTTTGTACACGTTGATAATCTCCATCGTTGGTCTCCCGTCGTTTGCCAGTCAATTTCCGTTTGGTAAGTTTATTGCCAAAGCGCTATTATTTCCGGAAAACGCCCCGATAACCTTGATTCACCGAGGTTTCCGGGGCTGTGTTTCTTATTCCCACTCAATGGTGCTGGGGGGCTTCGTCGTACAATCGAACAAGATACGATTGACCCCCTTCACCTCGTTGACGATGCGGCTGGAGATGGTGGCCAGCAGGTCATGCGGGATGCGCGCCCAGTCGCTGGTCATAGCGTCCACGCTGGTCACGGCACGGATACCCACGGCGTGGGCGTAGGTGCGCTCGTCGCCCATCACACCCACGCTGCGGATGTTGGGCAGTACGGTGAAGTACTGCCAAATCTCCCTTTCCAACCCCGCATTCTTGACCTCTTCGCGCAGGATAGCGTCGCTCTCACGCAGGATATACAGCTTGTCCTCAGTCACCTCGCCCAGGCAGCGCACCGCCAGGCCCGGCCCCGGGAAGGGCTGTCTCCACACGATGTGCGACGGGATGCCCAACTCCTCACCCACCTCGCGCACCTCGTCTTTGAACAGGTAGCGCAGCGGCTCCAGCAGCTCGAAGCCCAGCTTCTCAGGCAGGCCGCCCACATTGTGGTGGCTCTTGATGAGCGCCGCGTCCCCCACGCCGGACTCGATGATGTCGGGGTAGATGGTACCCTGCAGCAGCCAATCCATCTGGCCCAGTTTCGCCGCTTCTTCGCTAAATACCTCGATGAACTCATGGCCGATGATCTTGCGTTTCTGTTCGGGATCGGTCACACCAGCCAGCTTTGCCAGGAACCGCTCGCCCGCATCCACGCGGATGACGTTCATGTCGAACTCCTGCGCAAAGGTTTCCAGCACCTGGTCTCCCTCGTCCTTGCGCATCAGGCCGTGGTCCACGAACACACAGGTCAGCTGGTCGCCAATAGCCTTGTGTGTCATCACGGCGCACACGGCCGAATCCACCCCGCCGGATAGCGCGCACAGCACCCTGCCGTCACCCACTACCTCTTTCAGCTCGCGTATAGTTGTCGTAACGTAGTTTTCCGTGTCCCAATCACCCTTGCAGCCGCACACGCCGAACAGGAACTCGCCCAGCAGCTCGCGGCCAAAGGTGGTGTGCTCCACCTCGGGGTGGAACTGCACGGCGTACAGCTTGCGGTCCGCGTTCTCAAAGGCGGCGTGGGGGCAGGTGTCACTCGTGGCGGTTGTCACAAACCCTTCGGGCAGCTCGGTCACCTGGTCGTTGTGGCTCATCCAGGACACGCCCTTGCCGATCACCGCGCCCACCATGCCCCCTGTGGCATTGACGGTGACCTTGCCAAACTCCTGCTTCTCCTGCCGCTCCACCTTCCCGCCCAGGTCGTGGGCCATCAACTGGGCGCCATAGCAGATGCCCAGGATGGGAATGCCCATCTCGTACACCGCTTTGTCAATGGACGGCGCACCCTCGGCGTACACGCTGTTCGGGCCGCCAGTGAAGATGATGCCTTCCGGCTGGGTGTCCCGGATCGCCTCCATTGCCTTGGTATAGGGTACCACCTCACTGTACACGTGGCACTCGCGCACACGCCGGGCGATGAGCTGGTTATATTGGCCGCCAAAATCCACAATGATGACATTCTGATACGACAAAACGGTGCCCTCCCTCTCCTGTTTGCAGCGAAATATGAAGAAAGCCCCTCATCGGGGGCTTTCTTCGGTTATCAAACGATTACTCGTTGATCTTGATGACAACGCCCGAACCGACGGTGCGGCCGCCCTCACGGATGGCGAAACGCAGGCCTTCCTCGATGGCGATGGGGTTGATGAGCTCGACGTCCATCTCGATGTTGTCGCCGGGCATGACCATCTCCACGCCTTCGGGCAGGGAGATGACGCCGGTCACGTCGGTGGTGCGGAAGTAGAACTGAGGACGGTAGTTGTTGAAGAACGCCGTGTGGCGGCCGCCTTCGTCCTTTTTCAGCACGTACACCTGGCCCTGGAACTTGGTGTGGGGGTTGATGGAGCCGGGCTTGGCCAGAACCTGGCCGCGCTCGATCTCGTCGCGGGCCACGCCGCGCAGCAGGGCGCCCACGTTATCGCCGGCGCGCGCGTCGTCCAGCACCTTGCGGAACATCTCAAGGCCGGTAACGGTGGTCTTACGGGTCGCCTCGGCCAGGCCGACAAGCTCCACTTCCTCGCCCACCTTGATGGTGCCGCGCTCCACACGGCCGGTGGCAACGGTGCCGCGGCCGGTGATGGTCATGGTGTCCTCAACCGGCATCAGGAAAGGCAGGTCCTCCTTGCGCGCGGGGGGGGGGATGTATTCGTCCACGGCGTTCATCAGCGCCATGATGGGGGCGTACTCGGGGGCGTCCTGGTCCTTGGAGTCGCTCTCCAGGGCCTGCAGGGCGCTGCCGCGGATGATGGGGGTGTCGTCGCCGGGGAAATCATACATGGAAAGCAGGTCGCGGATCTCCATCTCGACCAGCTCCAGCAGCTCCTCGTCGTCCACCTGATCCACCTTGTTCATGAACACGACAATGTAAGGCACGCCCACCTGGCGGGCCAACACGATGTGTTCACGGGTCTGGGGCATGGGGCCATCGGCCGCCGAAACCACCAGGATCGCGCCGTCCATCTGCGCGGCGCCGGTAATCATGTTCTTCACGTAGTCGGCGTGGCCGGGGCAGTCCACGTGGGCGTAGTGGCGGTTGTCCGTCTGGTATTCCACGTGGGAGGTGTTGATGGTGATGCCGCGCTCCCGCTCTTCCGGGGCCTTGTCAATGCTGGCGTAGTCGATGAACTCCGCCTCGCCCTTCAGCGAGAGCACCTTGGTGATGGCGGCGGTGAGGGTGGTTTTGCCGTGGTCAACGTGGCCGATGGTGCCGATGTTGATATGCGGCTTATTGCGTTCAAATTTGGCTTTTCCCATTGTACTGTTAATCCTCCTTCAATATGGGCAGGCTCTGCCCGAAAGTTCCGGTTTGGATTCGCTACTTAACTATACTAAAACCGTTCCAAAAAATCAAGCGTTTGTCACAATTCGCGCCTTTGCGGCACACGGCCGCAGGGACGGGCGACTACTCGTCGCCCTTGTTGCCCTTGATGCTTTCGGCAATGCTCTTGGGCACCTCTGCGTAATGGCTGGGCTCCATCGAGTACTGGCCGCGGCCCTGCGTTTTGCTGCGCAGGTCTGTAGCGTAGCCGAACATGGACGAAAGCGGCACCAGCGCGTTGATCTGCTGGGCCCCGCCCACCATCTCCATGCCCTGGATCTGGCTGCGGCGGGCGTTCAGGTCGCCAATCACGTCGCCGGTGTATTCATCCGCAACGGTGACAGCCACCTTCATGATGGGTTCGAGGATGACCGGGTCTGACTTGCGCATCGCTTCCTTGAACGCCATCGAGCCGGCAATCTTGAAGGCCATCTCGGATGAGTCCACCTCGTGGTAGGAGCCATCGTACAACGTCACCTTCACGTCCACTACCGGGTAGCCTGCCAACACGCCGGCCTGCATGGCGCCCTGGATGCCCTGGTCCACCGGGCCGATGAACTCCTTGGGAACGGCGCCGCCCACAATGGCGTTGATGAACTCGTAGCCCTTGCCCATCTCGTTGGGCTCGAGACGGATCTTGACATGGCCGTACTGGCCCTTGCCGCCCGACTGGCGGGCATACTTTGTATCCTGCTCCGAACTCTTGCGGATCGTCTCGCGGTAGGCCACCTGGGGCGCGCCCACGTTGGCCTCCACCTTGAACTCGCGCAGCAGGCGGTCCACGATGATCTCGAGGTGCAGTTCACCCATGCCGGCTATGATGGTCTGGCCGGTCTCTTCATCTGTATAGGTGCGGAAGGTGGGGTCCTCTTCGGCCAGCTTCGAGAGCGCGATGCCCATCTTTTCCTGGCCGGCCTTGGTCTTGGGCTCGATGGCCACGCGGATGACCGGCTCGGGGAAGTCCATGCTTTCCAAGATGATGGGGTGGCTCTTGTCGCACAGCGTGTCGCCGGTGGTGGTGCCCTTCAGGCCCACGGCGGCGGCAATGTCGCCGGCGTAGCACTCGGTGATGTCCTGCCGGTGGTTGGAGTGCATCTGCAGGATGCGCCCGAGGCGCTCCGAGTTGTCCTTCACGCTGTTGTAGCAGGGGGCGCCGGCCTTGGCCACGCCCGAATACACCCGGAAGTAGCACAGCTTGCCCACGAACGGGTCGGTGGCGATCTTGAAGGCCAGTGCGGAGAAGGGCGCATCGTCTTTCGAAGGACGGGTCTCTTCCGCACCGGTCACCGGGTTCACACCGCCGATGTCCGGGATGTCTGTGGGGGCGGGCATGTAGTCCACGATGGCGTCGAGCAGCAGCTGCACGCCCTTGTTCTTGTATGAGGTGCCGCACACCACCGGCACGATGGTGTTCGCCGTGGTCTCGGCGCGGATGGCCGCTTTCAGCTCATCCTTCGAGATCTCCTCGCCCTCCAGGAACTTTTCCATCAACGTCTCGTCGTAAGTGGAAACGGCCTCCAGCATCTCTTCGCGATACTTTTTGGCAAGCTCCTTCAAGTCTTCGGGAATCTCTTCCACGCGCACGTCCTTGCCCAGGTCGTCGTAGTACATCACGGCGTGCATCTCCACAAGGTCGATGATGCCACGGAAGGTGTCCTCCGCGCCAATGGGCAGCTGGATGGGCACTGGGGTGCACTTCAGCCGGTCGATCATCATCTGGACGACATTGAAGAAATCGGCGCCCATGATGTCCATCTTGTTCACGTACACCATGCGGGGCACGTTGTACTTGTCCGCCTGGCGCCACACGGTCTCGCTCTGGGGCTCAACGCCCCCTTTCGCGGCCAGCACCGTGACGCTGCCGTCCAGCACGCGCAGGCTGCGCTCCACCTCCACGGTGAAATCCACGTGGCCGGGGGTGTCTATAATATTGATACGATGACGATTCTTTTGTGCGGCCGCCGGATCGTCTGCCAGATCCGAGTGGCTCCAATAGCAGGTGGTGGCAGCGGAGGTGATGGTGATGCCCCGCTCCTGTTCCTGCTCCATCCAGTCCATGGTGGCGGCGCCGTCATGCACCTCGCCGAGCTTGTGGGTAATGCCTGTGTAAAACAGGATGCGCTCGGTGGTGGTGGTTTTGCCGGCGTCGATGTGGGCCATAATGCCGATGTTTCTCGTCATCTCGAGAGAAACGTCTCTTGGCATAGTAACTCCTTACAGTATTTGGAAGTGTGTTGGGCCGGGCTTGCATGTGTAGATATGCAAGCCGCTTAGTAACGGTAATGCGCGAAGGCGCGGTTGGCGTCGGCCATCTTGTGGGTATCCTCGCGCTTTTTCACGGCGTTACCGGTACCGCTTGCCGCGTCCATGATCTCGCCGGCCAAGCGCTGGCGCATGGTGCGTTCGCTACGGTTGCGGGCGTACAAAGTAAGCCAGCGCAGGCCAAGGGTCACGCGGCGCTCAGGGCGCACTTCCAGCGGCACCTGGTAGGTGGAGCCGCCCACGCGGCGGGCCTTCACTTCCAGGCTGGGCATGATGTTTTCCAATGCCTTTTCAAACGTTTCCAGCGGGTCGTTGCCGGTCTTCTCTCGCACGATATCGAAGGCGTCGTACACGATTTTCTGCGCAACACCTTTTTTGCCATCGTACATGATGCTGTTGATAAGACGAGTGACCATTTTGGAATTGTACATGGGGTCGTTTAATACGTCCCTCTTTGGAACATTCCCTCTTCTGGGCATTCTGTCTTCCCTCCTTCATATAGAATGAATTCACAGGTACTCGGGATGCACAAGCGCAAGGCGCCCGCATCCCGTTTTGCCTCCCCTTCCGCCGCGTGTCAGACGCATACCGGAAAGGCGCTTCCTTCATATAAGGTAAGCAAGAAAAGGGCTATATAAACCCTTTACCGGGCAAAAGTCTTTTGTTGATTGCCAAAGCTCTGGCGGCAAAATGCCTGTGCTTACTTCGTCGCCTTGGGACGCTTGGCGCCATACTTCGAGCGGGCCTGCCTGCGGTCTGCAACACCCTGGGTGTCCAGCGTACCACGGATAATGTGGTAACGAACGCCGGGCAGATCCTTCACGCGGCCGCCGCGAATGAGCACCACACTGTGCTCCTGCAGGTTGTGGCCAACGCCGGGGATGTAGCTCGAAACCTCGAGATTGTTGGAAAGACGCACACGGGCCACCTTGCGCAGCGCAGAGTTGGGCTTTTTGGGGGTCATGGTGCGCACGGCGGTGCACACACCGCGTTTCTGGGGCGAGTTTTGGTCCGAGTACAGCTTTTTCTGGCTGTTGTACCCTTTGCCCAGTGCGGGTGCGGTGCTCTTCTTTTCGCTCACCTCGCGGCCTTTGCGAACGAGCTGGTTGAATGTCGGCATGGGTTTCCTCCTTTCAAAAGTTCGTTTTGGTTGCGGCGCCCGGCCCAAAAAGCCGGTTGCCATGCGGCGCGGACGCATTTTTTCCACTCCCAAAAAGGGCGTAACAAAAAAGAACGCGCTATTTGCGCAGCATAAATATTGTACAAGGTTTGTCTCCTGCTGTCAACGCTTTTTTGGTAGTGGCCGGTACGGCGGTGCAGAGGGTAGTTTCACTCGCTCGGGTCTGGCCGCCGCCCCGCCGGGCAACCAACCCGGCAAACCGCACACCGGGCGGTTTGAGAGCGGCGGTGCAGAGGGTAGTTTCACTTGCTCGGGTCTGGCCGCCGCCCCGCCGCCATGCGCTGGTTGCCGCACGCATCCCGCGCAAGGCGCACTTCCTTGTACCCGGCCGTTTGCAGGATTTCGTAAAGAGCACCTCCCTGCCCCGCACCCGTCTCGAACACCAGCCAGCCGCCCGGCCTCAGCACCCGCAGGTAGGCCCGCGCGATGGCCCGGTAGAAAGCCAGCCCCTCCTCCCCTGCCACCAGTGCGCTGCGCGGCTCAAAACGCAGTTCGGGCGCCAGCCCAGCGTACTCCTCCTCCGTCACATACGGGGGGTTGGACACGATGAGGTCGAACGACGCGTCGGCCAA
>JAVBQQ010000009.1:0-18813 GCA_031548875.1 Oscillospiraceae bacterium | reverse complement strand
TTTTATAGTGTTTTTTATTACCGGCTTTCATTATACCTGTTTTAGGGCAATCTTGCAATTCCAGCCCGCTTGGGATATAATAATAACGCTGGTTTTTCCGGCACACTTACGGACAGCGTCATGCGCGCTGTTTTGCATACGGGAGGCGGGTCCTGTGCAACGGGCCGCCGAGAACCATTTCAGGCGGGGAACCGAGCATCATTAAGCGGATGAGCCGGTGTGCCGCAGCAAACCTGCCTTACGTATGCAAGATAGCGCGTGCGTGCAAACGCGCGCGGCTGTTCGATTTTTTCTTATAGTGAAACAATCAGGGTAATCCCGCCCACTTGGAGCGGGTGTCTCATTGGGGCGTAGTGTCAGGCACGCGGTTTGCAAAGCTTGTCCCACGGGCAATATCAAAGATCTGGAGGTGGCTGCCTATGTATCGTGCGTTGTACCGCAAATGGCGGCCGCAGCGGTTTGCAGACGTGGTGGGCCAGCCGTCCATCACCGCCGCGTTGGCAAACCAGATAGAGGCCGGGCGGGTGGGCCATGCGTATCTATTTACCGGCACGCGCGGCACCGGCAAGACCACCTGCGCCAAAATCTTTGCCAAGGCGGTGAACTGCGAGAAACCGCAGGGCGCCGAGCCTTGTGGCGAATGTGCCGCCTGCACCGGCATCGATAACGGCAGCATCCTGGACGTCATCGAGATCGACGCCGCAAGCAACAACAGCGTGGACGACGTGCGCGACCTGCGCGATGAAACGGCCTATCGCCCCAGCTACTGCAAATATAAGGTCTACATCATCGACGAGGTGCACATGCTGTCGGCGGCGGCCTGGGCCGCGCTGCTCAAGATCATGGAAGAGCCGCCCTCACATGTGCTGTTTATCCTGGCCACGACGGAGATCCACAAGGTACCGGCCACCATCCTTTCGCGCTGCCAGCGGTTCGATTTCCTGCGCATCCCGGCTGAAGCCATGGCCGAGCGCCTTGTACAAGTGGCACAGGCGGAACAGATAGACCTGGCGCCAGAAGCGGCGGACCTGATCGCCCGCCTGGCCGACGGCGCCCTGCGGGACGCGCTTTCGCTGCTGGACACCTGCGCCGGCCTGGGCGGGCCGGTGGATGATGCGACCGTGCGCCGCATGGCGGGCGTTGTGGACAAGGGGTACCTGTTCTCGTTGAGCGACGCCGTGGCCGCGGGCGACCGCGCGGAGCTGATGACGTTGGTGGCGGGGCTGCGGCAGCAATCGGTGGACGTGAAGCGGCTGTGCGAGGAGTTGGTGTTCCACTACCGCGCCCACCTGCTGGCAAGGGCAAAGCCCGACGGCAGCCTGTTGGAGCGCATGCCCAAGGAAGAACGGGCACGCTACGTGGAGGCGGCAAAAGAGGTGGACGAAGCGTTCGCTATCTGTGCGGTTCGGCGTTTGGCGGCGGCGATGGAGGGGATGTCACGTTCGGCCGACCCCGCCGTGGACCTGGAGCTGGCGCTGTTCGACCTGTCCATGCCCGAGGATGCCAACACAGCCGGGGCGGGCGCGGGTGCATCCATGGTTAAAAACCCACAAAAATCCGCTAAAAAGATGGCAATCACCTCTCCTACGCAGGCAGCTACCACCGCGGCGCAGGGTGATGATAAATCCGCGGGAATGCCACTAAAATCGGACGAAACAAGGCGGGAGATACCAGTGTCTCCCAAGCCGGAAGCCAGAAATGACACAGAGGAAGAACAACAGCGAGAACAAATTACTGAAGAAAATGGCGAAGAAACCCCGGAAGAAATAACCGGCGGGAAAATCCCTGAAAATCAACAGGTTTTAGCACCGGCTACTGTGCAGGAGGGGACGTTGCAGCCGTTTGAGCAGTGGTCGCAGGTGGTGGAAGTGATGGCCGGGATGGACAGGATGCTGTACACCTACATGAAAGGGTCGAGCGCATATCTGGATGGTGGACGGGTGCTCATCGACGGTGGGGACATGTTCCTCACCTACATGCGCGAATATAGCACGGCCACACCGCAGATCAAACAGGCCATTGAGCAGGTGACTGGACGGCGCCACGCCATTGGCCCGTATACGCAGGCAGCCACAGAAGAGAAGAAACAGCCCACCGCGCAGGACACGCTGCAGGAGCTTGCGGCAAAAGGCGTTGTGATAGAGTATGAAAACCAATAAACATTTTGCAGGAAGGATTGAGCAAAACGATGAAAGCAAGACTGCCCGATGGGTACGGCAAACAAAACGTGAAAGATATGATGCGCCAGGCGCAGGAGATGCAGGAAAAGTACGAGCAGAAGCAGGCGGAGCTGGAAGAAAGCGAGTACAAGGCCACTTCGGGCGGCGGCATGGTGGAACTGACCATGCGCGGCAACTATGAGGTAACCGCGCTGCGCATCCAACCAGATATCGTGAGCGCCGACGACGTGGAGATGCTGGAGGATATGGTGGCGGCCGCCTTCAACGAAGGTGTTCGCCTTGTGAAGGAGTCCTCCGAAAAGGAGCTGGGCGCTATATCGGGCAGCTTGGACCTGGGCTCCCTGGGCGCGGGGCTGGGCCTGTAGCCCGACATCCGGCAGGGTGAAAAACGACGGATGCGTGGATGGACGATACCACACCACCGCCGGACGTGCAAGATTTTGAAGATAAAGGCGTGAGAAGATGGGCCCGAATGCGGCGCCGATGGAACGATTGATCGAACAATTTGCAAAACTGAACGGTATAGGCCGCAAGGGCGCCACCCGCCTGGCCTATCAGGTGCTGGCAATGGAGCGCGAGGATGCGTTTGCGTTTGCAGAAGCAATACGCGACGCACATGAGAAAATTCATCGCTGTGCCGTCTGCCAAAATTTTACCGAGGCGGAGGTATGTCCCATCTGTTCGGATGACGAGCGGGATGCGACAACCATCTGCGTGGTGGAAAGCCCGCGGGATGTCTCGGCCTTTGAGCACACGCACGAGTACAATGGGATGTACCACGTACTGCACGGGCTCATCTCGCCCATGAACGGCATCAGCTCCGAGCAGGTGTGCGTGAAAGAACTGCTTGACCGGCTGCGCGACAGCGAGGTGCAGGAGGTTATCATGGCAACCAACTCTACCGTGGACGGTGACCTGACGGCGTCCTACCTGTCCGACCTGATAAAACCGTTGGGCTTCATCACCACGCGTCTGGCTTCCGGCCTGCCAACGGGCAGCAGCCTGGAATATGTGGACGACAAGACACTGTCGCACGCTCTGCAGCGGCGGCAGGAGCTATGAGCGACCGACAACTTTATGTGAAGCAAATTTGCTTCACATAAATAGTGCAAAACCAATACAACGTGATTTCGATAAATATAGCATAATCAAAAGAACGATTTTCCGCAAAAAACCATGATTTCTAAGCTGGGAGGTGGGGCGAGTGGCCGCCATCAAGACCGTGGTGGTGAACCGCAAGGCCCGCCACGAATACCATGTGCTGGACAGCCTGGAAGCTGGCATCGAGCTTGTGGGTACCGAGGTGAAGAGCATCCGCATGGGCAATGTCAATCTCAAGGATTCCTGGGTAAACATTCAGGATGGCGAGGCGTGGCTGATCGGCACGCACATCTCTCCCTATGAAAAAGGGAATATCTTCAACCGGGAACCGGAGCGCACGCGCAAACTGCTGATGCACAAACGGGAGATCCGCCACCTGGCTACCGAACTGAAAACGCAGGGGCTCACGCTTGTGCCGTTGTCGCTATACTTCAAAAATTCACGCGTGAAAGTGGAATTGGGGATATGTAAAGGCAAGAAGCTTCACGATAAACGCGCCACAGCGGCCGAGCGCGATGCCAAGCGCATGATCGACCGGGCGGTGAAAGGCCACCGCGGAGACGAATAGTGACTGTAGAACGCGAATAATGATTTTATGACGATATGCCGGTGTGGCTTTACGAGGACGGACATCTGGTGTATAATAGGCACAGTGAAAGTGTATCTTTCAGCCACCAGGATATGGGGATGTAAAGGTTTCGACAGGGAGAACGAAGCCGGAGCAGCGGGTAGTGGTGCGGCCCCACTTTAAATGCCGCAAAACAATAATTAACAAAACAGTTAATTTCCGCAGCAACAGCACTCCTGTTGCTGTCGCGGCCTAACTAAGGCCGCCGTCCGGCCTGCTGTACCGTGCAGCGGGGCCCGGGCGTCATTGAAACGGTGAACGTGAACACCCCTAAGCTTTGCAGGGTGTCATGAATTAATGAAGCTACCGACGCGGCGGCCTGTTTGCCGGCCTGCCGCCGGGGGAATCTCGTAGACAGACTGCACCCGGAGATACTCCTGTGGAATTCTTTTTGGACGCGGGTTCGATTCCCGCCATCTCCACCATGAAAAATACCGTCACATCGTTTTGGATGTGGCGGTATTTCTTGTTTATAACCCACTTTTAAGATTCCATTTGTTTTGGTGGAACTTTACCGCTGCTGCACGTCGTGGTAAGGCGGCACCCAATCTTTGCCAATGGGTGGATTTACATATTCGTCGTCGATAGGTGTTTGAGGAGAATATAACGGTACTGTTTCGGGCAGGATGCGTTGGGCTTCCGCCGGTGCCGTACCGATGGGGTAGGGGTTTCTGAATTTTTTTGCTGCGAACATGGCAGGCACTCCTTTCGGTTGTTTACTATCTATAGTATATCACGAATAAAACAGAAATCAACTAATTTTGAAAAATAAATTGTGCATATTGTATAAAAATAGCAACAAATGTATGCTGTACGCGTACACTATCTATGTGTACACTACGTTTGACAATGCCACAGGGAAAAACTACAATTATCAGGAATGAATCATGGGAGGATTAACATGCTTGAAGTGATACCGGCACGCACACTGAACACGCTCTGCATATACCTGGATATCGCCTTTTGGTTATTTTATTTGCTATTTTATTTTTTACCCGGCGGCGAATGGCCTGTATTGTAGGGTTGTTGGGCGGTGTGATTTATTTTATCGTGGATTATGGCATCTTTTACGCGCTGCTGGGTACGCGCGAGGTTGTGGGGGCCAACCCGTTTTGGTTCTTATTGTGGATGAGCATGAGTTACGGCTTTACGAATTTTGCGTGGATATGGCTGTGGCTGGACCGCGACGGAAAGCGGTTGGAATGGTCGGTGATCATTATCGCGGGGTGGCTGTGCACGGCCATGCTGGGTCAGAATTTCGGGCAGGATTTCCCGGTGGTTTCGGTGCTGCGGGGCACGGGAAGCTACCACGGTGTGATGGCCCTGCTGCTGTTTGTGGGCTACGCCATCCTATGTGTGCAGAACATCCGTGCCAAAACGCAGGAGGAAAAAGCGCCCATCCTTTCCATTTTGATCATTGGTATTCTGGTGCAGGGGGCGTGGGAGTTTGTGCTGCTCATTACGGGCATCCGGCCACCGGGCATCACTACGCTCGTGGTCAACTCGCTGGTGGAGACGAATATGGGCCTGCCATACCTGTATTGGATCCACAAGGCTGTGGGAAAACGCTGGGGGGAGGACCTGCGTGTTATCCGGGCGTAAAAAACAGTATGGCGGCATAAAGCACCGCACAGGGAACTGCGCGGTGCTTTTCTGCGAATATTCCTTTGCAAAGGAATAAAACCGATGGGCTTTCCCAATGCGTCTATATGGTGGATGTGAAACCTATCGGATGCCATTACGGGTGGACCGCCGGAGTTGATACAATTTTGAAAGGGAAGAGGGAGCTATGCAGCTCGGAAGACTGCTGCGGACGCTCGCGACTCACACGAGGATGAAGCCGCAGACGGCCAAAGATTTTTGAAATGCATTTTTGGGCGCTGGTGCTCCGGGCAGATGCAAAAAAAGAGGAGACGGCGAATGGAGATGAATATCGACCTTGAAATGCAGGGGGATGTTGGCCGGCATCGGCTTCTTCAACGAGGGACTCTGCCCGGTGGCACAGAACGGGCACTACGGCTTCATCGACGAGGGCGGCAACATCGTGGTGCCGCTGGAGTTTGAGGGCGCTACGCACGTGTACGGCGGGCAGGCCTGGGTGAAGCAGGGCGGTTTGTGAGGTCTCATACAGATCAGCCGCTGAGAATTCTAATATGACGGAAAAACACCCCGGCTTTTTATAGCCGGGGTGTTCACGCGTGGTATGCCCTGTCTCACTCGTGGCGGATGGCCTCCAGTGAGGATATCTTCATGGCGTGATTGGCGGGGGCAATGCCGGACAGCAGGCCTACCGCCGTGGCAAAAACGAGCGCCAGCAGTACCAGCCAGGGCGGGATGATGGACAGCTGCGCGTTAGGCATCGCCTCGCTGAGGTAGTCGAGCCCAAAGAGGCCGGCGAAGCTGAAGCTGCCCTGCACGCCCATGAGGGCGAGCAGCATGGGCAGGTAATTGAGCAGAAGGCTGAGCAGGAAGCTGACGGCAATGCCGATGATGCCGCCGATAAGACCGATGGCGCCCGATTCGATGAGGAACATCTGGCGGATGTCGCGCAGCCGGCAGCCCAGCACCTTCATCACACCAATCTCCTTGGTGCGTTCGTAGATGGCCATTGTCATGGTGTTGGCAATGTTCAGCGCCGCCACGAACAGCGATACCGCCGCAAGGCCGCCCAGCATCATCTGCGTTTGGGCCACCTGGCCCTGCAGTTGCTTGCGCTCCTGGCTCATGGAATAGAACTGGTACCCAAAATCATGGATGGCCTGTTCCACATCGGGCATGTTTTTCACGTCGTCCACCTTCACGTACACCTGCTGGTAGCCGCCCACCTCCACGGTGTCTCCATCATCGCCGCCCATGCCGTAGCTTACGGCCATGCCGCCGTAGTAAGAACCACCGCCACCGCCCGAACTACCGGAGAGGCGCTTGTAGTCGGCTTCCATCTTCTTCACGTCTTCGATAGACATCACCACCCCGCCCATGATCTCCCAGTCGCCACTGCCGGCTTGGACGAGGCCCACGGGCACGAGTTCGTAATCTTTGTACTTTGTCTCGCCGGTGGTATCGTCGTAACCGTATTCCATGCGATAGGTGAGAGGAGTCTTGAGCAGGTCGAAGAAAGAATCATCAGGGTTCATCAGTATGCCGTTTTCATCATATGTTGGCAGGTTCTGGGGCACGCCGCTCCAGTTTTCCTCATCGTACACGGGCCACTTTTGATAGTCCGGGCTGTTGTAGGAGCGCTTCGTGTCCACAAAGTTAAAGACAGACTGCACCTCTACCAGTACTGGGATCTTGTCCTTCCCAAGGTTCTGGCCGTCCAGGTATTGCCCGGCCACAAGCTGGTAGCCCATGGGTTCGATAGCGCTGGGGTTCATACCCACAACATTTCCCCAGCCCTGGTAGCGGTCGTTGCGGCCGGCATACATCTGTCCGTAGAAATCCTGCGGCTGGTACATGGGCGTGGCAGCCACCACGTGGGGCAGGGTGGTGAAGTTCTCCACCATGCTGTCATCCAGGTCGGCGGTGCCGCGCTGGGCGCCATAGCGCTGCACGGTGATTTTGGTGAGGTCGCCCCAGTTTTTGAGCATCTCGTCAGTGGCGATGTTCACCGCGATGCCCAACGATACCATGACCACGATGGCGCAGACGCCCACCACCACGCCGATGACCGTGAGGACCGTGCGGCCCTTGCGGCGGCGCAAGTTGTCGGTGGCGAAGCGGAACAGGTCAGAAGGTTTCATCGTCATCCTCCAGGTCGTCCTCAAGGTCGGCCTGCTCCTGGGCTGCTTTTTTTGCCTTGCTGTGCCGGCGCACCAGCACGATTGCCACGATAGCGCCGGCGACGATGACGACCACGATGATGGCCCAACCCCAGATGGGGAAGCCGGTGCCGCCTTCGTCTATGGGTTCGGGGATGTCGATGAATGAATCATCGATAGGCATACCCTCTTCCACAGTGACCTGGAATTTATGTTCCAGCTTTTTTTGCTCTCCGCGAACATTTTCATAGGTGACCAAGACCGTGGCTTCGATCTGCCCCGGCTGGGAGGCGACGAGGGTGAAGTCTGCGCTTTTCTGTTCGCCGCCGGCAATGTGGCCGATGTACTGTTTACCTTCGTCGGTGGTGATGCCCTCGCCCACGACCTCTACCGAGACATTGGACACACTGCCCTTGCCCTCGTTTACCAGCGTGACGCTGCCAAGGCCGGAGCCGTCATCCATGCCCATGGTGAGGTAGGTGGGCAGCTGTGTTTCGTAGATGCTGAAACGCTCGGGCTGTATGACGGGGATGGTGATGCTGGCCGTGGCGGCCACCTCGCTGCCATCCAGCGGGTTGATACCCTTGATGTCCAGGGCAACGGT
The DNA here is from genome assembly GCA_031548875.1 of Oscillospiraceae bacterium. Classification (GTDB taxonomy): domain Bacteria; phylum Bacillota; class Clostridia; order Oscillospirales; family Ruminococcaceae; genus JAAYCI01. The sequence continues at coordinate 10,542 of JAVBQQ010000009.1, read as the reverse complement.
GTAGCTGCCATCCTCGATGTTGGCGGAAGGGAAGAGGTTGAAGCTGACCGGGATGGATTGGTTGGGGGCCACTGTGCCCACATACACGATGCTGGAGCCGTCGGCGAGGGTGATCTCCTCGGGAGGCGTGATGCCCACGGTGACGTTGTCCACGTTGGTGGCGCCGTTGGTGGAGAGGATCTCTGCGGAGAGAGTAAAGTTCTTGCCGGCCTCCACCTTGCCGCCGTAGTTTGCGCCTTTCAGCACAAAGCCGGTGCCCTTCACATCCACACTGCCCTCGGTGGACGTTTCCTCGCACTGGTTGAGTGTGAGCGAAACGGAGGCAAGGGGAACGTCGAGGGGTTTGCCGTTCTGGTCCATATAGGAGAGGTCACATTGGAAGGTATTGCCCACACCGGTGTAGGTGAGCACGAAATAGAGATGGTAGCGGAGCACCTTCTCGGACGGTTTATAGTTGACGGGCACATTGCTGTACACGTTGTCGTCGGGATTTTTCAGTTTGAAGGAGCTGTCGTTGGGAAGCGCTTTCACGTAATTGTGCGTCGCTTGTTTTATCGCTTCCTCACGGCCGTCCACGATGGTGAGATCGAGGCCGAAAGTAGTGCCTTTGGTGATCTTGGTGGGCACCTGACCATTGATCTGGAAATAGTAGTTGGCAATCTCCACGCCACTGGTGGCGGGCGTGGGGGTATCGGGATCGGTGCCGCCAGAGATGCCGGAATCGGCGGCTGCCTTATCCCCGCTATACTGAATATTGCCGTCTGTGATTGTAAGCGCCTTGGCCGCCCCTACGGCCGGCGCCGCCAGCAACGTGGCGAACATGAGGACGACGGTGATGGTGGACACAAGTGCCGCAAAACGGAAGGTGCCGGTTTTTTTGCGCATGTTTTCGATTCCTCTCCTCTTGGTGTATACGTACGTCAGGCCGGATGCTCTTCGCCGTCGGGTTCTTCTTCTGCGGCAAACAGCTTTTTGCGGTTTTGGGCTTTGGTAGCGTCGTCCAGCAGGAGGTCCTGTATGATCTTGCCGTCCTGCAGGGTGATGATGCGGTCGCCGCAGGCGGCCAGTTCGGCCTCGTGGGTAACCATGACAAAGGTGGTGTGGTGGGCGGCGGCGTGGTCCAGCATGATCTTGAGCACGCGGCGGGTGGTGTGGGAATCGAGGTTGCCGGTGGGTTCGTCTGCAAAAATGACCTTTGGCTGCACCACGAACGCCCGCGCGATGCCCACGCGCTGCTGCTGGCCGCCGCTCATCTCGGTGGGCTTGTGGTTCGCGCGCTTCAGGATGCCCATCTGTTTCAGCTCATGTTTTGCGCGTTTCAGCCGTTCCCTGCGTGGCAGGCCGGTGAACATGAGCGGCAGGGCAACATTTTCGGCCGCAGTAAGCTGGGGCAGCAGGTTGTAGCTTTGGAAGATGAAGCCCAGGTTTTGCTGGCGGAAGAAGGCAAGCTTATTCTCGTCCATGGCCGAAATGTCCTGCCCGGCTATGTGGATGCTACCTTTCGTGGGTTTTTCCAACCCTGCCAGCATGTTCAGCAGTGTGGATTTGCCGCTGCCCGAAGCGCCCACCACGCAGCACACCTCGCCCTTGCCGATAGCCAGCGAGATGCCCGCGAGAGCGGCTACCTTTTCTTCGCCCACGCGGTAAATCTTGCGCAGGTTCTCCACACGGATCATTGCCGCCAAAAGCGCACCTCCCGGTTTTATCGTATTTATTCAATGCATGTCTACTAATGAAAACGATTGGAAACGCGCGCGGCATTCACTCGCGCGCAGAACAATTTAATGATACAGGCAGGGCGGCTTGCGGGCAAGCCGATGCACACAAATATCACAAAAGGATAAGCAATTTATTTTGGGCGCTTGGGCCCCGCAACACGATGTATCAGTATGAGGTATATGTGTATCAAATATGTTGCAGTTATAGTTGGCGCACAGGCGCGTTCAGCCCAGTTCATCCAGTTCGCGCAGCCAGGCGTCGGCCACGGCATCGCTGGGCATTCGCCAGTCGCCGCGGGGCGAAAGGCTGACAGAGCCCACCTTGGGGCCGTCGGGCAGGCAGCTGCGCTTGAACTGTTGGGAGAAAAAGCGCTTGTAGAACACGCGCATCCACTGCAGGATGGTTTCATCATCGTACCAACCGTCGAAAGCGGCGTGCCCCAGGCGGAAGATCTTACCCGGAGCGAACCCCCAGCGCAGCATCTAATACAGGAAAAAATCGTGCAGCTCATACGGGCCCACCAGCTGCTCGGTGTGTTGGGCGATCTCATCCCCTTCGGGCGGCAGCAGTTCGGGGCTCACCGGCGTGTCCAGGATATCGTGCAATATGGGGGAGAGCGAGGGGGTTTTCATGGCCTCATGGATGATGAGGTGGCGGATGAGTGTTTTGGGCACCGAGGCGTTGGGCGCATACATGCTCATATGGTCGCCGTTGTAGGTGGCCCAACCCAGTGCCAGCTCCGAGAGGTCGCCCGTGCCCACCACGAGGCCCCCGCGCTGGTTGGCGATGTCCATTAGCACCAGTGTGCGCATGCGTGCCTGGGCGTTCTCGTACACTAGGTCGTGCTGCGCTTCGTCGTGGCCGATGTCTGCAAAATGGGCGCGCACGCTGTTCGTGACGTCCACGGTGAGCAGGGGGATGTCCAGCGCCTGACACAGCTTTTGCGCATTGCCCAGCGTGCGCCCGGTGGTGCCGAAGCCGGGCATGGTGACGGCCACTACATCCTGCGTGGAGCGGCCGATGGCGGCAAGCGCACGTACGGACACCAAGAGGGCGAGAGAGCTGTCCAGCCCGCCGGAGATACCCAGCACGGCGGCTTTTGCGTTCGTGTGGGCCAGGCGTTTGGCAAGCCCCGCAGCCTGGATGGTAAGGATGGTCTCGCAGCGGCTTGCAAGGTCCGTGTCATCCTCTGGGATGAAGGGCATGGGCGATATCTCACGCGTGAGCGGGGCCTCGACGGGGTCGAGGTCGAAATAGATGGTATAGTAGCCGGCGTCTGTGGCCGCAGGGTAGGAGGTGAGGCATTGACGTTCATGCAGCAGGCGGTCAAGGTCGAGTTCGACGGCGGCATCCATGCCCGAAAAGAGGGGGGATTCATCCAGCAGGACCCCATTTTCGGCAATGAGATTGTGCCCGGCGAAGACCATATCGGTGGTGGACTCGCCCTTGCCGGCGTCGGCGTACACGTAGCCGCACACCAGCCGGGCGGACTGGCCCTGCACCAGCAGGCGGCGGTAGTCGGCCTTGGACACTGTCTCGTTGCTGGCCGAGAGGTTGGCGATGACCGTGGCGCCGGCCAGCGCAAGCGCCGTGGAGGGAGGCTGGGGTACCCAAAGGTCCTCGCAGATCTCCACCCCCAGCGTGAAGGAGGGCATCTGCTGGCAGCGGAAGAGCAGCCCCCTGCCGATGGCGATGCCCTGCAGCGGGGCCTCGGTGATGTAGTCGATGCCGTCGAACGCGGGGGCAAAGTTGCGCGGCTCGTAAAATTCGCCGTGGCCGGGCAGGTGGCTTTTGGGCACCACGCCCAGCACGCTGCCCCCGGCCAGTACGGCCGCACAATTGTACAGTTTGCCGCGGTGCTGCAGCGGCAGGCCCACAACCAGCACAAGCTGCAGGTCCGCCGTACCGGCGCAGATGGTTTCCAGTGCGGCCCGTGCTTCGGCCAGCAGGGTCTGTTGGCCAAACAGATCGCCACAGGTGTACCCGGTAACGCCCAGCTCGGGCGTTACCAGCAGCTGCACGCCCTCGGTGGAGGCGCGCCATGCCGCCTGCACGATCTGCTCGGCGTTGTGGCGTGCGTCGCCCACGCGCACCAACGGCGAAGCCGCCGCCACTTTCAGGAATCCGTCTTTCATATGCTTCCCTCGTTTCGTGTGGGTAGATGTTGCATCTCATATTTCATGGGCAAAAAGCCGTGCTTTTGGTAAAGTAGGCGGCCTTCGTCGGTGGCTTCAAGCGCGATATGCGCCACCCCGCGCTCGTGCGCCCTGCGTACGAGCAGGGCCAGCGTTTGGGACGCGGCCCCCTGGCGGCGCCAGGGCGGCCGGGTGTACATGTTCATGACGTAGGCCTTCTGGCCGCTGGGGTTCTGGTACGTGGGCATCACTTCGTAAAAACACACATCTCCACAGCCAATGAGCCGGGCGGTTTGTGCGTCTGCGCTGTCATATACGAGATAGGCTATGTGCGCCGGGGTGCCCAGGTACTGCGTGTAATACAGTCGGGAGGCGCGCTCTACCTCGTCCATATCGACGTTATTGGCCAGCTTGTTTGCCGCGCGCAGTGTTTCCACACGCAGGGCGGTGAGGGTGTCAAGGTCTGCCAGGGTGGCCTCTCGAAAGGTGAATGGCATGCGGAAGGGCTCCTTTACAGGTGGTCTGGCTGCTGTTCGGGGCCGGGCTCCACCCGGATGCTGGCAAGGCCGCTCTTCATGACCAGACGCCGCAGAAAAGGCTGGTACATGAAGGGGGACTTGAGGTATTTTAGCAGCAGCTTGCCGCGCAGCGGCAGCGTTTTGAAACGGTAGCGCAGGGAGGGATCAGCGTGGTTTTCGTTCAGGATGCCGGCCAATGCGCGGGCACTGTTCAGCGCATAGCTGATGCCTTCCAACGAGGAGGGGCTGATGAAGCCGGCGGCCTCGCCCACAAGGAAGGCCTCGCCCCGTCCGACGCAAAAATCCCGCAGGCCGCGCGGCACAGACACAAGGCAGGCCTCTGTTTTGAGAGGCCGACCAAAGGCGAAACCACGTGCGTGCAGCTTTTCCTTCAGTAGTTCAAAACGCTGTTTGGCGGCGTGTTTTGGGAAGGCCCCACCCAGAATGAAGTGGCCGTCCTTGGAGATGCTCCAGCAGTAGCTGGGGGTGATATCGGCGTCGAAGACGCAGGAATAGAAGGGGTTGGCGTGCTGCTCGGGGAACCACTGCTGGATGGAGAGGTATTGCCGGATAGGCCGGGTGGGGAACAGGGCCTGCCGCACACGAGAGTGGGCGCCGTCGGCCCCCACGACGTATTTTGCAGTGATTTTTTTGAGAGTTTTCTCCTCGTGGTAGCTCACCTCATAGCTGCCGTCCACAGCGCGCACATCGGCACAGGCGGCGTTTTGCACCAGCTGCACATGGGGCGGAATGAGCGAGATGAGCCATTGGTCGAAGCGGTGGCGGTCGAGGTTGATGTAAAACCGCTGGTAATAGCGCTGCAGGTCCCGCTTTGTATCGATGGTGCGCACGGCGAAGATCTGCGGATCCACCAGCACAGATTTGGGCAACGTAAGGTTGAACTTGGACAGGGCTTTCTGGGCGTCGGTGGCCAGCAGGCCGCCGCAGGGTTTTTGGAAGCCCGTGGCATTATCCTCTTTATTTTCCGCGTATTTTTTATCGATGGCGATGACGCGCAGGCGTTTGTCCAGCAGGCGGGCCAACGTGGCCCCGGCGGGCCCCAGGCCGATGATGGCAATATCGTACAAAGGGGGATTCTCCTATTTAATTATTATTTTTCCGCTTTTTGCAGCAACGCTACCGCTTCCACATGCCGCGTGCGGGGGAACATATCCACCGGCTGCACTGTGTGGGTAGCGTATCCCAGCATGGCGAGGAGGGTGAGGTCGCGCGCGAGGGTGGCGGGGTTGCAGCTCACCATCACGATGCGGTGAGGGGCCATCTGCGCCACGGCCCGCAGGGTGGTTTCATCGCAGCCTTTGCGGGGCGGGTCCAGCGTGATCACATCGGGCCGCAGGCCTTCGGCCAGTAACTGCGCGGCGGCATCGGCGGCTGTGGCGGCGAGAAAGCGCGTGTTGGCAAGACCCATCTGTATAGCGCTGGCTTGGGCGTTGCGCACCGACTGTGGGTGCGTTTCAACGCCGATGAGCGCTTTGCAGCGGCCGGCCATGGAAAGACCGATGACACCGGAGCCGCAGTAAAGGTCGAGCAGGGTATCCTGCGGGCCCACGGCGGCAAAGACCGCCGCCGTTTCGAACAGGCGCTCGGCCCCGGCGGTGTTCACCTGTGAGAAGGTGAGCGGATCCAAAAGCAACGGCACACCACACAGGACGTCCCGTATGGTGCCGTCGCCCAAGATGTGCAGCGTTTTTTCGCCAAAGATGACGTTGGTATCCTTCGCATTGATGTTGATAGAGAACGATTGTATCTGCGGAAACTCGTCCCCCAGTGTTGCTGCGATGGATTCGGCACCGGGCAATGCGCCGTTCGTAGTCACAACGCACACAGACACCTCGCCGGTGTGGCCACCCTCGCGCAGGCAGATGTGCCGCACAAGGCCGGTGCGGGCGGTCTCATCGTAGGGGGAGGCGCCTGCCTTCCCGAGCAGGGTGGCCGTGCGCGACGCGACCTGGTTGAGCAGCTCCGACTGCAGGAGACAGTCCGCACAGGGGACGATGCGATGGCTGCGTGTGGCGTAAAAGCCGTAGGTGAGACCGCCGTTGCCATCCGCCGCCACCGGATACTGGGCGCGGTTGCGGTAGCGGTTTTCAGCCGGGGAGGGCAGGATGGGCAATACCTGTGGGTCCAGCCCGCCCAGACGCCGTAACGCATCCTGCACGAAGCCCTGTTTTGCGGCCAGCTCCGCCGCATAACCCATCTGGCGGAAGCAGCACCCGCCGCACACCCTGCCTGCGGCACAATCCATCTCGCGGCGGGCAGGCCCCGGCGTGACGATCTGTTCGATGCGTGCAAATGCATGCGATTTCACATCTTTTACTATTTTTACGTGCAGTTCATCGCCCGGGGCAGCCAACGGTACGAAGACGACCTTGCCCTCGTGGCGGCCCACTCCGCTGCCGTCGCTGGAGATAGAATCGACATGCAGCGGGATGATCTGGTTTTTGTGTAGCGGCATAGGCGCGCCCTCCCGGCGGTGTACATATGCTCTAGTATACCACAAAACGCAGTGCGAGGTATTGCATCCCATGTGCGAAAACGGCTGGGCGGCTTTACAGAACGCGCTGATTATTGTAGAATAAAGGGCAGAAATTTAAGGCGGCGGTGAACCTATGGGCAAGCAATACAAGCGCATCCTGCTGAAGTTGAGCGGGGAGGCGCTGGCGGGCGGCAAAGAGTTCGGGCTGGACATACCCACGGTGGTGCGTATCTGCGAGGGCATTGCCAAGGCGCGCGAGACGGGAGCGGAGATCGCCGTGGTAGTGGGCGGCGGCAACTTTTGGCGGGGCCGCAGCGGCGGCGAGATGGAGCGCACCCGTTCGGACCAGATCGGCATGCTGGCAACGGTGATGAACTCGCTGGCGGTGGCCGATTCACTGGAACGGCTGGGTGTGGAGGTGCGCGTGCAAACGGCCATCACCATGCAGGCCATTGCGGAACCGTACATCCGCAACCGGGCCATCCGCCACCTGGAGAAGGGGCGTGTCGTCATCATCGCATGCGGCACCGGCAACCCTTATTTCTCCACTGATACGGCCTCCGCCCTGCGTGCGGCGGAGATCAACGCCGAGATCGTGTTCAAGGCCACGATGGTGGACGGCGTGTACGACAAGGACCCCAAGCGCTTTCCCGACGCAAAAAGATACGATACGCTCACCTTTACAACGGTCATCGAGGACCAGCTGCAGGTGATGGACCAGACGGCGGCCACCCTCTGCCGTGAGAACGGGCTGCCTATCCTTGTTTTCAGCATCGACGATTCGGACAACATCCGGCGGGCGGCGATGGGTGAGGACGTGGGTACCCTTGTGGTGGAGGGCTAAAAGAGCCGCTCGGGGGTTTAGAGCAGTGTTCACAGGAAAACAAAATTCTCCCAAAGGGGTGTATTGTGTATGGCCAGCGAACAGACCAAAGCCTATGAAGAGAAGATGGACAAGGCCCTTACCCACCTGAAAAAGGAACTGAATACCATCCGGGCCGGCCGTGCAAACCCTGCCATACTGGAAAAGGTGATGGTGGACTACTATGGCACCCCAACGCCAATCAACCAGGTGGCGGCCGTTGCCGTTGCGGAGGCGCGCATCCTCACCATCTCCCCGTGGGATCCCTCTCTGATGAAGGAGATCGAGAAGGCGATCCTTACGTCAGACATTGGCATCAACCCCACAAACGACGGCAAGGTGATGCGGCTGGTGTTCCCGTCGCCCACTGAAGACCGCCGCAAACAACTGAGCCGCGATGTGATGAAGATGGGCGAGGAGGGCAAGGTGGCGGTGCGCAATGTGCGCAGGGACGCCATGGAAGTCTTCAAGGCGCAAAAGAAAAAGAGCGAGATCACCGAGGACGACCTGACCGAGCTGGAGCACGAGGTGCAAAAGATGACCGACAAGCACACGAAGAGCATCGACCAGATCTGCGAAGAAAAGATAAAAGAAATCATGGAAATATAAATAAACCGGCGTGCAGCGCCCGTTTTGAAGACAAATAATCCACAGCCCCCGCCGCGTGCACCCGCATGCGCCCGGGGCTGGATTGTTATGGATGCAACCGCGCAAACGAGAGAGTGGGGAGCAGGGCATAGTATGGCGGAGGAGAATAGCGCGAAGGGCCTGTCGGTGGGCATCATCATGGATGGTAATGGCCGTTGGGCCCAAAACCGCGGTCTGCCGCGGGTGGCCGGCCACAAGAAAGGCGCCGAGGTGTTCGACGACATCTCCTTCTACGCCGCCGAGCTGGGGCTTTCAGCCATCACCTATTACGCTTTTTCCACCGAGAACTGGTCCCGCCCGCAGGTGGAGATCAACGCCATCATGGACCTGTTCACAACCTGCCTGCGGCGGCTGCAGGAGCTGAGCCGTGACGGGTACCGCTTCACCTTTTTGGGCGACCGCACCCGACTTTCCAAGAAGCATCACGACCAGATGGATGCGCTGGAGCGGGAAACGAAGCTCAACCCCGGTACCATCCTGAGCATCGCCATCAACTACGGCAGCCGGCAGGAGATCACGCAGGCGGCGCAGGCGTTGGCCCGGCAGGTGCAGCAGGGGGCGCTTTCACCTGAAGAGATAGACGAGGAGCACCTGGCTGCCCAGCTATATACCCGCTACCAACCCGACCCGGACTTTGTGCTGCGCACTTCGGGCGAACAGCGGCTGTCCAACTTCCTGCTCTGGCAGAGCGCTTATTCGGAACTTGTTTTTGTGGACAAGCACTGGCCGGACTTTACCCGTGCTGACTTTGACGCCGCGGTGGCTGAATACCGCAGCCGGAACCGCCGGTATGGCGGTATCTGATTTTTTGCGGATTTTCCGGATTTTTTGCCGGTGACGTGAGGGGGAACGGTGGATGCTGAAAACACGAGTGGCAACGAGTGTGGTATTCGTACTGGTTCTCGTTGTGGCATTTTTCTTTTTTTATTCGATTTTTTTCAATTTATTGTTCACCGCCCTCTGCCTGATTGCCGTACATGAGATATACAACGCTTTCCAGTTTGGCAAGCGCAGCCTGTACATATACATCGGGTTTGTACCGGTGGTTGTGCTGGTGATGCTGTCCGACTCGATGAAGATACGCTCTTTTTTAATGCCGGTCATCTATGCGTTTCTCATCTTCCTGGTCATCATCCTCATTGCGCATATCAATACGCTGAACTTTGCCAAGCTCTCGGGTATGCTCGTGTTTTCGGCCATCGTCGTCTTCTGCTTTTATTCGCTCATCAACCTGAAGTATCGTCTTCCGCGCGATTCATACGGCCACGATTCTATCTACTTTTTTATCCTGATTTTGGCATATGCCTGGGGCGGAGATACCGCCGCTTACTTTACGGGAATGCTGTGGGGCAAGCACAAGCTGGCTCCCCGCGTGAGCCCAAAAAAGACGATAGAAGGCGCTATTGGTGGCGTTGCGGGCAGCATTATCCTGGGTTTGATCGTCACATTCGTCTACCTGCAGTTTGTGCGCCAGAACCAGACGGACGAGATCGTGAGCGGCAAGTACTATCTGGTAGTGGTAGCGTTTGGGGCGGTGGCTTCGGTACTGGGTATTCTGGGCGACCTGTTCGCGTCGGCCATCAAGCGGCAGTGCGGCATCAAGGATTTTGGCTCTCTGCTGCCCGGCCACGGCGGTGTGTTGGATCGTTTCGATAGCCTCATCTTCATCGCGCCCCTGGTGGCCATGGTGCTGCGCGTCCTGTTCGCCTTCTTTGTGTCCAGCGAGTGAGGGGACAGAGACACCCATCAATTTCAAGAAAGGGGTGCCGGGATGGCCGACAGAAAAATTGCCCTGCTGGGCAGCACGGGCTCCATCGGCACCCAGAGTGTGGAGATCATACGTGCGCTGGGCTGTGGGATGACTGTGCTGACCGCCCACCGCAATGTGGACCTGCTGGAAAAACAGGCTCGTGCGCTGGGCGTGCGCCTGTTGGGCATGACCGACGAAACCGCCGCCGACACGTTACGCGCGCGTTTTGCAGGAGAGGCTTTCCCGCCGCGCATACTGGCCGGGCCGCATGCGGCGCGCGACGCAGTGGCTGAAAGCGGGGCGGATATCGTATTGAACGCCATTGTGGGCATAGCGGGGCTGGATGCGACGCTGACCGCCCTGCGAGGCGGCATGGACGTGGCCCTGGCAAACAAAGAAAGCCTGGTGGCCGG
>JAVBQQ010000065.1:0-4560 GCA_031548875.1 Oscillospiraceae bacterium | reverse complement strand
TGTGTATGAAAAAAGTTTGCGATATCCGATGCCGTTTGCGGCGGTAGTACCTTTATCAACGTCAAGAGACCTCTTGAATGCCATTCAAGCGCTCTCCCAGGTGAGCTACGCCCCCAAAAAACGGCGCGGTGCAACCGGGGTTGCGCCGCTTCACTTGCCTGCTAAAATATGTTACCAAAAGCGTGCGTTGTTGTCAAGGATTCACGCTCTTCTTTTTTGAAAATTCGTATCTTCTAACGTTGTGCCTCAAGCAACTGTGCAGATGGCGATTCCTTTTGGTTGTTATCCCCAGTGTGGGCAACATGACATTTTACGCAAACAACTCTATGGTAAAAGCTCTATGATATCGCGCAAATTATCGATTACATGGTCTGCTGCCGGCGTCTGCAAGCCATGTACGGCCACGGTTGTAAAGCCATTTTGCTTTGCGCCCTCGATGTCGTCACGCGGATTGTCGCCGACCATCCAATGCTGGGAGGATTTATTAGCGATTTTTCGCGCTTCTTCAAAGATTCCCGGATGCGGTTTGTCATAACCAATCAACCCGGACACCACATACCCGCGCAGATAGGGTCCAAGACCCAGCTGGGCGGCCAGTTGCGGCAGTTCGGGAAAATTATTGCTGAGAAGATAGCTGTCGTAGCCACACGCCCGCAGACAGGCCAGTGTCTCCAAAGCGTCGGGATACAGCACATAGCGCCATGCCTGCAGGCTCTTGCCACGCAGCAATGGCGCAATCGCTTGCGCCTCATCCGGCGTAAAGCCGCATTGTTCAAACATCTGCGCAAACTCGCGCTCGCAATGGCCCCACCACGCCTCGCTGCCCACGAGATGGCGCGTATCCCCGCCGGGCACCGTCCACCAGGGCAGACAGGTACGGCTGAAGTGGCGCTCCAACAAAGCGCGGGAAAGCGGGCGTTCCGGCACCTGTTCGGCCGCGGCCTCCATAGCCACCTCGAACCAGGTGATATCGGGCAGTGTGAGTGTGCCATGGAAATCCCAGAACAGAGCTGGTTTTTCCTTTGAACGGACAGGTACCGCCCGGGATCCATCCTCTGCCAAAGCGGCCAATTCTTCCAGACTGTACAGGCTGGAAAGCACCTCTCGCAGCGCTTTTTTGGACAAGCGCTGCGGCAGGCCCAGCCTGGCCAACAGTGCGCGACGGCGTTCGGCGCTGCCCGGCCCACCCGAGATGCCCAGCTCGTACAGATCGGTGTAGCTGATTTCAGGTCCTCCCCGCGCAGGCACCTCAATGGCGCCCGCGCGCAGAAGCGCCTCGTGCAGCAGCTGGGCCGGTACGCCTTCCACACCCAGTGTGCCTTCCTTAGAAGGCGCGCTCTTGCGGGCCTCTTTGCCCGGGATGGCCGGAATGTATGCATGCAGTATATCGCATCCGGATGCAATTTTTTCGATATAATTCCGTATCTGGAAGCCTGCAGCGTCCGAGTCGGTTAGGACGATCAACCCCCGTTCCCTACCCAGGCGGCGGATGAGCTGCTTTTGTTCTTCGTCGGAAAAAATTGAAAACCCTTCAGTGGTGAGGATGAGCCCGTCCACAAGGCTGGCGAGGGCAGTGGCGTCGTAGCGTCCTTCCACGATGATGACCTGGCGCACTCGCAGCTTGCTCATCGGCGTGCACCCAGACAGATGAGCTCGGCTACGGCGGCCTCCAGCAGCACACTCTTGTCCGCAAGGGCGGCGCTTTTGAGGGCGATATCCAGTTCCGCCAGGCAGAACACCGCCCTGCGCAGCGCGGCATCACTATAGCGGCGCGCGTTGTCCCGCGCCTTTTGCAACCGCCAGGGGTTGCCCTTGTAGCCCATCTCGCTGAACACGTCCGCCGTGCTGCGGCCCTGGCGCTCGCCCTCGCGCACGCGCAGCATGTCCACATAGCTGCCCGCAAGCGCCGCGGCAATGGCCACCGGCTCGTGCCGCAGGGTGAACAGATCGGCCAGCAGCGCGTGAGCTGCGCCACTGTCGCAGGACGTTATGTGACGCACCAGTGCAAAAACGTCGGCCTCGATATTGTGCGCGCCATAGCGCTCCACCGTTTGGATATCGATGACGCCGTAACCGGCCATGGCGGCCAGCTTGTCCACCTCGGCATGCAGCAGAGGGCGGTCTTCCCCCGCCCGTTCCAGCAGGGCCTCGGCCGCGCCGGGCGCAAAAGACGCGCCAACGGCCGCAGCGGCATCGCGCAGAAAGGCAAGGTTTTCCCGCCGGGTGGGCAGGGCCAGGTCATCTGCAAAGCCAGCCTTTGCCGCGGCATCGAACAGCTGTTTCGCCTTCTTTGTGCCGGCGGCTTTCTTGTCTTTGTGCAGCACCGTCACCACCAACACGGCGTTTTCCAGTTCCGCAAACAGCTCGGCCAATTCGGCGGCGTCCTTGTCGCCCATCGAGGAGAGCACCACCTCGCGCAGCAGCACCATCCGCACATCGCCAAACAACGAGATGGCTCCCGTGGCCTCGATGACAGCGCCAAGGTCGGGCGCCGGGCCATCTATGCGGGTGACATCTTCTGCGCCCAGTGCGGCGCAGAGGGCAGCCAGCGTCTTCTTTTCCATTTCGCGCAGCAGCGCTGCCTCGGTGGACGTAAAATACCACACGGGCGTTTGCAGCGGGTCTTGCAGCCGCCGTTCCAGTTCATCCTTCAAAGGGGCCATCCCGCACCTCCCGCATGCGCACACCCACACTGGGGCGTATGAGTAGTTGTGGCAGTCCGTCGCTGTATATGAGCTCCGCATCGTCGGCTGCCCAGTCTGGCAGGGCGCCGCTGACAAGCAGAGATGCATACCCACCAGGGCCGGCCTGCACTTCGCCTCCGCCCGCAACCAGCAGGTCTACATCTGAATAGGCCGAAAGATCCACCGAGCCGGTGGACAACGCCACCTTGTAGCCCTCTACATCCACGCAGGCAACACTGCCGCCGCCCTGGTTCTTGAGGTATACCCGCACGCCGTCCAACGGCTGCAGTGTTTTTTGGCCCGCCACCTCTTCACACTGCACCAGCACCTGCTGCGGGGCAAACCGGCTCTCATACTCGGTGCCCTGGGGATTGCGGCGCATGTCCACAAATAACACGCAGTCGCGCACGCCCTGCTGGGTCAGCGCGCGCTGCACGGCCGAGACAGACGTCCGCCCCCGGTACAGCACCACGGCCTGGCCGTCCTTTGCCACGATGACCGACGAGGTGGCTCCGCTGCCCGCAACCGTGATGCGCACTGTGCCGGCGGAAAGGCCCAGATGCAACGCCACGGACAGCGCCACCACCGCCGCCGCCCCGGCCAGGTAGCCTTTGCGCCAGCGCGTGCGGAACGCGAGCAACACAAGCGCGTACACCAGCAGCACCACCAAAAGCGCAAACGCCCCGCCCACGGTGGGGTACAGCCAGGGGTGCGCTTCACACAACGCCGCGCAGCCGTTTGTCAGCTTTTCCAGGAAGGCCAGCAGCGCGCCACCCACAAACCTGGCCGGCAGCGTAACGACCCCCAGCAGAGCCCATGACGGCAGCGCCATAAGCAGGCCACACACGACGATGGGCCCCAAGAGCGGCACGGCGATGACGTTCATGGGCACTGAAAGCAACGCCACGCCGCCGGACATCCAGATGACCACCGGTAGGGTGGCCAGCGTGGTGAAGACGGACAACAAAACCGGCTCCAACAGGTACAGCCCGGCGCGGGCGGGCGGGCTGCGCCGGCCCTTGTAGCGGCTTTTCAGCTGTTTGGCCGCCCCACCGCCCCATACAGCCCCCAACGTGGCCGAAAAGGAGAGCAACAGCCCCACGTCGGCGGCGGCGTATGGGTTTTGCAGGCAGAGCAGCAGCCCCGCAAAGCCCAGCGAGGTGTAGATGTCCGCCCGGCGGCCCGCAAGGCCCGCTGCCAGCACAAGTAAGCTGCCTACACCGCTGCGCACGATGGAAGGCGTGAAGCCGGTGAAGGCCATGAAGAAAAGCACCACGGCCATGGCGGCGGCGGACACCAGCCATCGCCGGCGCAGCAGCTTGCCAAACACCCAGTATGCGATGCCAGTGAGGATGGTGAGATGCAGGCCGGATACCACCAGCATGTGCGACAGGCCGGCCGCACGGTACGCCTGGATGGTGTCCGGTTGCAGATACCGCCGATCGCCCACGCTCATGGCCGCCGCCACCGAAGAAAGGCGCAATGGCAGCCTTGCGTGGATGTTGTCCCCTGCGGCGTAGCGCAGCAGGCGCAGCCGGCAGAGGAGCGTCAGGTCCTCGCCCACCTTCGCGGGAGCGTCGGCCGCCCGGGCGCCCACATACACGCCCTTGGCGCCGCTGGTGGACACCATGCTGCCGGACAACGCGTAAAATCGCAGCGGTACCGAGACAAGCTCGCCGATCTCCACCTCCGCGACGCCCCGCAGCTGCACACGGAAGGGCTGCACGGTCTGCCCGTCCAGGCCAAGCACTCGCAGGGTGGCATGCACGGTGTCGCCGCCGTAGCCAGGCGCAACATCCTCCACGCGGGCCGTGGCCACGCACTCACCCTCGCCGCCTGCCAGCGCGCGCACCGGTGCGGCCACGGCGGCATCGTA
>JAVBQQ010000006.1:0-75453 GCA_031548875.1 Oscillospiraceae bacterium | reverse complement strand
GCAGGTTCTCCAGCTGCTCCGCTAATGATCGCTTGATGATAGGGTTCCACCCTCTTGTCACTCATATCGAAACACCCCACCCGGGCCCTCGGGTGGGGTGTTTTTAAGCCTATCCACCCTCTTCCCTCAGGGTGGCTTTTTGAATCCCCCGCCCTGTCTGGGTGGGGGATTCATGCGTCTTCTTTCACAACAGGGGCAGATGACAGGCGGGCGCCCCGGTGAACGACCATGTCGAACCCGTCAACTGGGTGGCAGCAGACTGGCCTGTTGTTTCAGTTTGGGCAGGTCGGGGTCGTTCGGGGCCAGCTTTTCCAGCTGCGCCAGCATAGCCAAAACCTCCTGCCGCATGCCGGAGGCGATCAATTGTTCGATCTTGGGCTTCACACTTTTCAGCAGTGTGGCAAACTCATCCTGCCGCTCCTGCTGGCGCTTGTCCTCTTCTTCGTACAGCGCCATGATCTGGTCCTTGATTACATCCACGGCATCGTTGAGTTCGGGGGCCTTCTTTGCGGTCACCCGCAATGCGCGCAGTGCTTCCAGGTAATCATTGCTTTCAAGGTTTGCCAGCACCTCGCGCGAGGCACAGACGGCCTGGGTGCGCAGGTCGACCCAGGCATTGCCGTAGCCGCCCAGCAGGTCGGGAAGGTACAGGCTCTCCGACCATGCAAGGCGCCGCTGCACGAAGGTCTTGAACAGCTCCATGTAGCGTTCCTCGCCCCGCCCGCGTTTGGCCGAAGACAGCACGATCTCCAGCATGCGCATGGCCAGGTATTCGGATTCTTTCGTCGTGCCCACATCCGGGCCTGCCTGCCAGCTTTCCAGCGCTTTGTACACAGGAAGGATCCGCTGGATCGGATGTTGCAGCTTTTCGGCCAGGTATTCGGTCGCCTCCATATCCATCAGCGACAGTGCGGGCCGGGGGTCCAGCGAAAGGCGCAGCGCTTCCCCCAGCAGCGAAAGGCGCAGCTCCCGGCCGGCGTCCAGCAGGATATCCCGCACGAAGCATACGGCGCCCTCGTAGCATGTTTCAAGGCCGGCATCGCCGGGTTTCGCCTGCCGCAGGTGCAGCAGATCGGCAAAGCCCGGCCAGCGCTCGAACACGGGCGGCAGCCAGGGCTGCATCGCAACAAGGTCACCCGGGCGGGCGCAGGCATTGATCTGCGACAACAGGTATTCGGCGGCAAGCGTCGCCTCCTGCGAGACAAGCACGTCCAGCAGCGCGAACGAGAGGGCCCAGTCCTTTTTCTCACAAAGGTTCGCGATGATGAAATCCTTGTATTTCTTATCGTCCACGAAATGCTTGACCAGGTCCTCCCCACACAAAAGCGCCTTTGCCTCCGAGCGCTTGTCAAGCTCGATGTTGTTGCGCAGCAGGCATTTCAGCATGTCCAGATAGACACTTTCCTTGGTGGGGTCTGTAAAGAGTTCAACGCGTATTTTGGCCTGATTTTCCGCAGGTAGCGCAAAAAATTCCTTGCGGTATTTCAGGTACAGGGTTGCATACTCGTTGCTCTTCGCAAATTCTTTCGAGTTGCCGTATGCGGTGGCCAATACAAGCGTCAAAACGCAGCGCGCATACATCGAATAGTTTGTCTCTTGCACATGCGTCTTATACATACGGATGAGATCGCGCCAGGTGCCGGCCTCCCGGAGCACCATCAAAACAAAGATGCGGATACGGGAGAGGGCAACGGCTTCCTTCTCCTCCACCTCCCGGCCGAGGGAAAGGGCGTAATAGGACACCCGGTACGCCTGCACGGGCTGTTGGGAGATACCCAGCTCGTTTATCATCTGCATGGCGTGGCGCGACTCGCGCGGGAATTGCGCCATGTCCAGCTTGAGGATGTTCAGGTTGCGGATGCTTTTGGCCATTTTTTCTGCTTCCTGCTCGAAGGAGAAACCAAAGTGGTTCGCGTAGGCTTTCAGCATCATGATGCGCGGGTCGGGGACGTCTGCATTGCTCAGCAGGTCGTGGATGCGGCCGTGGAAATGCAGGCGCGCGTCCCGGCGGCCCAGGCGAATGGCGGGGTAATCGTTGCCGACAAGGCCGTCTGTCTGGAAATTGCGTTGGAAGTAGAGGGCAAGGTCGTGATTTCTGTAATCGCCTTTTTCGAAAAAACGGATGATGGCGCTGGTGTCCTCAAACCATTCGTCGTCGTCGATGGACATGAACCACAGGCCCTGTGCAGCCTGGATGGCCTGGTTGCGCGCGGCGGACATGTTGTCGATCCAGGGGAACTCCACCACGCGCGCGCCAAATTCCCGGCACACCTCCACCGTGCCGTCGCGGCTGCCCGTGTCCACCACCACCAGCTCGGAGGGCAGCGCGTCCAGAATGGGCTGGATCCCTTCCAGGCAGCGGCGTATAGTGCCGATCTGGTTGGACACCGGCACGCCGATCGTCAGCAGGAAGGGATATCCGTCGTATCTGCCGCCGGGCGGAGGCGAGTTTGGCTCGGGGGCGATGATGGTCATGTCGCGGCCGACCGTCATCCGTTTGAGGTGGGGCACTGCAAGGGCCAGCTTTTCCGCCGGGCTGACGATATCGCCCTGGGCCGTGCGCTGGGAGAGGCTTTCGACCCACTTCAGCTTGTGTGCGTGGCAGGCGGCGGGGAAGGCCACCTCGTCGGCGGCGCACCCTTCAAGCACCTGCGCCGCCCATGTTTCCATGGCGGCCGTCACCTTTTTTTGGCCATGGCGCCGGCCCAACACCGCCGTGCCGGGGCACCCGCCGTCCTTGGGCAGCCGGGCCTTTTTCCATGCGTCCATCTGTGCACGCAGGCGCTCTTTTTCTTCGTCATCCAGCGGCGGCACCGGGGCAAGTACCGTGGGGTCCTCCTGCGCGGTGCGGTCCAACAGGGCTTCAGCGGCGGCGTATGCGTCGGCCGACAGGCTTTTCAGGCAGAGGACGTCTCCGCCAAACTGCTCCACATAATCGTCCAGGTCGCCGTCCAGCACGCGGTTGGCGTCGATGTAGACACTGTACTCATACTCCTGCAAAAAGCGGTGGGGCAGTATCTTGACAAGCCGGGCCCGACGCACGGGATCATGTTCCAGCCCGGACAACTCGGGCAGTTCGGGCAGCGGCCTCACCTGCCAGAAGCCCGACTGGGCATCCGGGTTGTCGGTGAAGCAGATCATGTCCCAGCCGGGCTGGTCCATCATGGGAGGGAAGATGTGGTCGTAATCGTCGGTTATGACGGTGTAGAGCACCCGTTTGGTGTTGCGGATATCCATGCTGGCTCCTTTCGCCGGACGGTTGTTGTGGGGCAGGCCTATGCCTGTGAAGGATCCGGGTCCTGCGCCATATCCGGCGCTCCCTCGCCGCTCAGCGCCATGCGGATGCCGGCGTTGGCAAGCAGAAGGTCTTCCAGCAGGTAGGCGTTTTGTTGCAGCGTCCCGCCCTCGGCGGCGCCCACGAGGTGCTCGAGGGCCATGTCCATCGTGCCGTTCAGGTCCAGGATGCGCTGCAGGGTGTCGGCGCTGTCTATGCGCGGGCCGGGGCCATGGCAGAGCGTGAAGGTGGCATGTTCCGCATTGTTCGTCATGAGGGAGATGATGTTGAGGGTGGCCATGTCTTGCAGCTGTTGTGGGGTGAACAGGCCGGTGGCGGAATTGGCGCGGTCTATAAAGTAGGGGACACCCATCTGGTACATGCGGCTGACGGGATAGGCCAGCGCGTTGCCCACCTGCACGCAGGAAGCCACTACCATGCCGCACTGGGACGCAAGGTATGCGATGCTTTTCTGCGAGGGGATATACAGGTGGCGCGGCGCGTCGATCTCGTACCAGAACGATTCATATGCCTTGAACACATGGTTTGGGAACAGCGGCGCCTTGATGATGCACAAGCCCCCC
Organism: Oscillospiraceae bacterium; assembly: GCA_031548875.1. Taxonomy (GTDB): domain Bacteria; phylum Bacillota; class Clostridia; order Oscillospirales; family Ruminococcaceae; genus JAAYCI01. The sequence goes on along the minus strand of JAVBQQ010000006.1, from coordinate 71,595 downwards.
GGGCGGAGGAGGTCGCGGACCTTTTGCAGGGTGGGGAGCGGGTCGGTGACATGCTCGAAGGAATCGTTGAGGTAGATGCGGTCGTATTGGCCCTCCATCTCGTGGGTGGAGCGCTTGTAGATCGTGACGCCGTTGGGGTAATGCAGGTCTTTTTCGATGAAGGGGTCGCAGCCGAACAGGTGTTTGTACCCCTGCTGCGCAAGTTCGCACAGGAATGCGCCGCTGCCGCAGCCCACGTCCAGCACCGATTCCTCAATGGGAAGGACGTCCGGCGAAGGGGGGCTCACGTCGGGCAGCGCATAGCTGTAGTAGCTGGAAGCGTAATAATCGCCCAGATTGTCGGGGATCGTCTCGATCTGCAGGCACTCGCAGACGGGGCAGGCGAAATAGCGGAAGGGCTCTTTGGTGCCCATGAACATCTCGAGAACATTGTAGGTCTCAAAGTCGCCCGAAGAGCCGCAGATCTGGCAGGTTTGCGGCTGCTTGCCAAAGCGGTGCTTTTCTGTGAGCTCCGTATCGTTCGGCAGGGTGCAGGTGAATGACGCGACAAAGGGGTCGGCGCCAATTTGATAAGAGTATGTGGCAGTGGAGTCAGCGCGCCCCTCCTGTTCACCCTGCCCGTCCTGCACCTGCCCGTTCTCTTGCTCTTGCATCCGCTTTTGGTAGTTGCTTTTCATCCAACTCCTCGCTTTCTGAGACGGCCCCGCGGTTTTTTTAAAATGCGAGCAAACCGTAAGCCGGGTTCTGTATTAAACGACAATCTATCTTGGCCGCACGTCGCCGCACGGCTCCAGCCTCGCGATGGGGCGCGCAGGGAACGCTGCCGTTCACGCGTGAGCGTGAAGACTGCCCCAAGAGTTGCTTCCGGTAGGGTTTACAGTGACGCGCAAAGTTGCCAGTGCGCCGGTGCGCTCTTACCACACCTTTCCAGCCTTGCCACGCAGGCACAGCCAAAGCTGCCACCCCGTTCGGCGGTCTATTTCTGTTGCACTTTCCCTGGGGTCGCCCCCGGCTGCCGTTAGCAGCTACCGTTCCCTTGTGAAGCCCGGACTTTCCTCTTGCAGTTGGGCGCAAGCCCACACCAGTTGGGCGTCAGCCCACACTGCAAGCTGCCGTATGGTTTACTCGCTTTACCATTATACCGCGCGGCGCACTTTTGGGCAAGCAGACGCAAGTTTCCGGGAAAATCTGTCCTTGATGAGAAAACAGTTGTGAAAGGTCGTTTATTTCGTGACGGCTGCAAACGAAAAAATAATTTGTAAAAATGTTAAATTTTTCCAAGTGAACACCGATCTGCAAAAAAGAACAGATTTTTTCTTGCGGACAGCTTGTGGACGGATTATAATAAAACATGGGCCGGCCGCCGGCCGGCAAGCCAAAAGAGAGGGGCAATGGAGATGTTCAAAACCGACTATGTGGGCCGCGTGTATGCCGGGGCTGAGAAGCGCAACGGGGGAGAGACAGAGTTTTTGCAGGCGATGCGCGAGGTGCTGGAGAGCCTGGAGGCTGTGACCGAGAAGAACCCGGCCATCGAGAAGCATGGCATTCTGGAGCGCATCGTGGAGCCGGAGCGTTTCATCCAGTTCCGCGTGGCATGGGTGGACGACGCGGGAATGGTGCAGGTGAACCGGGGGTTCCGCGTGCAGTTCAACTCCGCCATCGGGCCGTACAAGGGCGGCATCCGCTTCCATCCCACCGTCAACGCCTCAGTGATAAAGTTCCTGGGCTTTGAGCAGGTATTCAAGAACAGCCTGACCACGCTGCCCATGGGCGGCGGCAAGGGCGGCAGCGACTTTGACCCCAAGGGCAAGAGCGACGGCGAGGTGATGCGCTTCTGCCAGAGCTTCATGACCGAGCTTGCCAAGCACATCGGCCAGTTCACCGACGTGCCCGCCGGCGACATCGGCGTGGGTGCGCGGGAGATCGGATACATGTTCGGCCAGTACAAGCGGCTGCAGAACGAGGTGGTGGGCGTGCTCACCGGCAAGGGCCTGACCTACGGCGGCAGCCTGGCCCGCACCGAGGCCACCGGCTATGGCCTGTGCTACTATGTGGACGAAGCGATGAAGATCGAGCAGGACGACGGCTTTGCGGGCAAGACGGTGGCTGTGTCCGGCAGCGGAAATGTTGCCATCTTCGCCACCGAAAAGGCCACCCAGCTGGGCGGCAAGGTGGTCACGCTCAGCGATTCGACCGGCTGGGTGCACGACAAGAACGGCATCGACCTGGATCTTGTGAAAGAGATAAAGCTGGTGCGCCGGGGACGCCTTGCGGAGTATACAAAAGAACGGGACGCGGAGTATCACGAGGGCCGCGGCGTGTGGAGCGCCCCCTGCGACATCGCGCTGCCCTGTGCCACCCAGAACGAACTGGACGTGGACGACGCGAAGGCGCTTGTGCAGAATGGCTGCAAGGTGGTGGCCGAGGGGGCCAACATGCCCTGCACACCGGAGGCCATCGAACTGCTGCAAAACAGCGGCGTCATGTACGGCCCGGGCAAGGCGTCCAACGCGGGCGGCGTTGCCACCAGTGGCCTTGAGATGAGCCAGAACTCGCTGCGCCTGTCTTGGACGTTCGACGAGGTGGACGCGCGACTGCAGGGCATCATGAAGAGCATCGTGCATGCCAGCCTGGGCGCCGCCGAGCGCTACGGCGTGAAGGGCAACCTGATGGCCGGGGCTAACATCGCCGGTTTCGAGAAGGTGGCTGAGGCGATGATCGCCCAGGGCGTGAGCTACTGACCGGAAAACAGGGCATTGCAAAAAGATGACGATGGGGCGCGGATGGGTTACAAACCACGCTTCCCCGGCCAAGAGGAAAAGCCGCTGCGATGCAGCGGCTTTTTTGCGCCTGCTCAAGCTGGGCGGGGGAGGAAAAAAAACATTTTTGTCATCTTTTTCCCGTCTCCGTGTCAGATTCTTTTCACCGAACTGTCATGCCGGCGTTATCGCCGCAGCGGTTGGTGGCTGGTATACTGTGGGCAACGAAAGCGCAGGGCTGGGGGCGCGCATCGAACAGGAGGAGTGACAGGTGAAAAAGTTCTTATGCATGGCAATGTCTCTTTTGATGTTGGCCGGTCTGGCCGGATGCTCGGCCTCGGGCGGGTACCAGACCGCCCCCACGGGCGCGGCGAACAGCACGGCGGCGGGCGACTACAGCGCCGAGGGCTGGTACGGCGAAGAGGGGGCAGCGCCTGGCGAAGAGTGGCGCTATGAGGAGATCGAGCCGGAGGAAGAGTATGACCATTCGCCCGAAACGCCTTTCAAAGATGTCATGACAAGCCCGCTTTCCACCTTCTCGTCCGATGTGGACACCGCCTCGTACAGCAACATGCGCCGTTTCATAACCGCGGGGCAGAAGCCGGAGGGCGTGCGCATCGAGGAGCTGGTGAACTACTTTGACTACGACTATCCCCGCCCCGCCTCCGGCGCAGAGCATCCCTTCACCGTGAGCACCGAGCTGGCCGCTTGTCCCTGGAACAGTGCCCACCTGCTGGCCATGGTGGGCGTGCAGGGCGCGGAACTGGAAAACAGCGGCGACATGGCGAACAACATCGTCTTCCTGTTGGATGTATCCGGCTCGATGAGCGACGAGAACAAGCTGCCGCTGCTGCAAAAGTCCTTCAAGCTGATGCTGGACAAGCTGGGGCGCAATGACGTCGTGTCCATCGTCACCTACGCGGGCAACGAGCGGGTGGTGGCCGATTCCATCCGTGGAGACCAGCACCGCAAGTTGGCACGTCTCATCGATTCGCTGGAGTCGGGCGGGTCCACGGCCGGGGCCAAGGGGCTGCAAACGGCCTATGACCTTGCGGACAAGAACTTCATCGAGGACGGCAACAACCGCATCATCCTGGCCACAGACGGCGACTTCAACGTGGGCCCCAGCAGTGAAGAGGCGCTGCAGGAGATGGTGGAGCGCGAACGCGAACGCGGGGTGTTCATCAGCGTGCTGGGCTTTGGCATGTACAACCTGAAGGACAACCGCATGGAGACCATCGCCGACTGCGGCAACGGCAACTACGCCTATATCGACACGCTGGACGAGGCCCGCAAGGTGTTGGTGGACGAGTTCGACTCGACCATGTACACCATTGCGAAAGACCTGAAGTTCCAGGTGGAGTTCAACCCCGAGACGGTGGCGCAGTACAGGCTGATCGGCTACAACAATCGCCGGCTGGAGAACGAGGACTTTGCCAACGACAAAAAGGACGCGGGCGACGTGGGCGCCGGCCACAGCGTGACGGCCTTTTATGAGATCGTGCCGGCGGGTGCCGCCGGGGAAGACGACAGCGGCCTGCGGTACCAGCAGAGCGAGAGCACCGGCAGCACGGACTTTATGAACGTGAAGATCCGCTACAAGGCACCCACAAGCGACGAGAGCACGCTGTTCGAGCAGGCGGTGCCCGCCGGTGCGCTGCGCGAGGAGCCCTCGCGGGAGTTTGGCTTCGCGGCGGCGGTGGCGGAGTTCGGGCTTATCCTCACCGATTCGGAGTACAAGGGGGGCAGCAGCGTGGGCGCCGTGCTGCAAAACGCGCGGGCATGCCGCGGCGAAGATCCCTACGGCCTGCGCGGTGAGTTTGTGGAGCTGGTGCGGCAGTACGCAGAGCTGGACGATTGATCCGGTGGCTGTTCCCTGCTTGGTGAGACATCGGCAAAACAGCCGCTCCGGGGCCACACTGCCCCGGAAGCACGAAAAAGAGAGGGGGGCAATCGCCTCCCTCTCTGTGTATATGCCAGCAAAGCATACCTGTGCAAGTACCTCAGAATACGATCTGCGTCTCACCGTACTTCTGGTACAGCATGGGCACGCCGAAGATGCGCTCGAACGCGTCGATGTCCTCCCCGGTACTGGTTTGGTAGGCCAGCAACGTAAGCACCAGCCCGTCGCTGCCGTCTGTGGGCCAGGCCGCCGCGAAGGTGGCGCTGCCGCCCGGCGCGCCGGTCTCGTCCGCCTGGGCGGACCATGTGGCGTCGGTTAGGGTGACGGTGCCGTCGCCGGCCACCGCATAGGTGCCCAGCATATATACGCCGATGGCGGAGCCGAACTCGCCGTAATTGAAGGTGAGTTTGGTGGCCTCGCCAAAAAAGCGCACCTGGAAGGCCGTTGTGGCTTCGCCTGCGGCCAGGGCCTCGGGGTCCTCATAGTAGTGCCACGCGCCCTCCAGTGCCTGGGCGTTGCCCGCGGGTACCGTGCCGCCCTCATAGGGAACAGGCGCGGGCGGCGGCTTCGTCTCTTTGGGCTTGGAAGAAGAGGTGGGCTGGGAGGAGGGATCGGGCTGGGAAGAAGAGGACGCACCCTCCGGACGGACGACCTTCACCGAGGGCCCGCTCTGGGCGGGGGCGCTGGCAGCCGGGGCAGGCGGCTGGGCGGAAGAGGAGGCCGGCGCGGCGCCCGCCTGGGAACAGGCGGTAAAGGCCACAAGCAGGCAAGCGGCAAGCATGATGCACAAACCAGCGAAAACGCGTTTCATAAAAACAGATGACATCCTTTTCGGGGTTTTGGGGCCGGGAACAGCGTCGCGAAAGACGATGATGCCCGGGCGTTTTTGCATTGTACCCCCGCATGTCGGTGTTTGTCAAGCCGTGTCTAGTTGGCGTCGCTGCCCCACTGGCCGATGGCCTTCGCGTGGGTGCATAGGGCGTCGAGGAGCAGTGGTTCCAGTTCGGCCCAGGTGGCATTTTGGGGAAGAAGGTATTCTGTTCCTTCCAACGGTGTGAGCGGCGGTGTGACGCCGTGGCGCTCGAAAGAGGCGATACGGTGTGCCTCCACCCAAGCAATGGCGTCCTCTTGCGTGTCAAAAGTAGCGGTGTCAAATTCAGAGCGGGCAGAATAGGTCGAGTCGCCGGGAGGAACCGTATCAAAGAACAAAGGGTCATCACCATTGGAAGTGCAAAGTGTCCAACTGTGCCCGCCAACATAGCTGTGCTCCCGGACGAGTTGCCCTTGCGCATCCGCATAGTAGGCAGTCCCACCCTCCCAGATGACCTCGTATTCATGCAGGTTGACATTATCGTAACGAACGTCAAGGATGCCCATAGACACCCCTTCGTTGAAGAACCGGAGGATGGGGGCACTTTTGGCCGTTGCGGGCATGTACAGGGCGATATAGGGAGAGGTTGTCGTATCCTGGGCGGTACTGTTTGTCTCTCCTGGATAATAGGAAAAAAGCCACTGGCAGTGCATCGTCTGGAGGTAATATTCCACCCAATCGGGCGCTTCATCGGGGACCGACGGTGTGTAACTACCGAGGAAATAATCAGAAAGCTGCTGCCGGGCAATGTTTGTGTCGGGGCTAAAGCGGAGCGACATCAAGGGCAACAGGGCGTCGTAGGAAGAAAGGTGCATTTTGCTCAAAGGCTTCTGCGTCCATTGCTCCTCTGGCGACCAGTGCTTGTCGTCGGCATAGGTATACAGGGCGCCCTGCTGGTACTCATCCTGGTTGTTATAGTCTATCTCAAATAGGGGCATGCGCGTACCGTCAATGATTTCATACGTGGTCGCCACGTTGCTGGATGGACGGACCTCCAATACAGGGTTCCCGCTTTGTGTATTGACGCCAAGGTCATAGTACATATCATCCATGGGAAGCGGGCGGTCAAACACCAATACAGCTTTACCGTTCTCAATCTTCCACATCTTGCACATTTCCGTATTGGCGTAATAGGAGGTTTCATTATTGTATGTATAGCTTGTGGGTATGCCATAGCGGATGGACATAAGCGGTTCTCCCACGCTAGTATAATAGAGCAGCACCTGGCTCGCCACCATCTCCCCCGCCCGCAGGTTGGCCGCCGCCACATCGTAGTAGATCTTGCGCCAGGCGGTGTCGTACAGGCCGGGCTCTTCCGGCGCGGGCTGGGGTACCGGCGTGGGCGTGGAAGATACCTGCACCTGCCCGGCGCTCTGCGAGACGCTTTGCGGCGCCGAAACGGGAACGGACGACGGTTGCTTGGACATCTGTGTGCCGATGGCGATGCCCGCCACGGCGCCCAGCAATACCACGCCCGCCGAGATGCCGGCCACCACCTTGCCGCTGATGCCGGCGGCGCCCGCTGTGCCCGCAGTGGCGGCTGCCCCCGCCCCTGCCGCGCCCGCGCCCAGGGCAGGCAACAGTTCCGCCGCGATGTCCGAAAAGAGGGGACGCGCGATCTCGGCGGGCAGGTGGGCGGCGTACGCATCCTGGCCCAGCGCGCTGCCAAACCAGGCCAGTGGCGCCGCGCCATACAGCGGAATGCCCTCCTCCCGCAGCCGCTGTACCCCGCGTTTGATCTTCTGCCGCGCATAGTTCAGGCGGCTTTTCACCGTGTTTTCGGGACAGCCGAGGTCCCGCGCAATCTCGGCGACGCTCTGGTCTCCAAAATAATACATCAAAACGACCATGCGCTGCTCGTCGCTCAGTTCGTCCACGATCTCGCGCACATGGCGGGCCGTTTCCTGTGTTTCCAGCTGTTCCTCGGGGGAAAAGCGGAGCGTATCGTCCTCAAAGTCCGGCTCCGCTTCGCCCTCCTCGTCCGTCAGCTGCCCGAACAGGAGGGGCTTTTTGCGTTTGATCTGGTTTTTGGCCGTATTGGCCACGATGCGGCAGAGCCAACTCTCGAAACGGGCGGGGTCCTTCAAGGTGCGCAGTCGCCCGAATGCGCGGATGTAGGCGTCCTGCATCACATCCAGGGCGTCTTCCCTGTTTTTTACCAATTGTAGCGCCACGTAGTAGGCCAGGTTGTAAGTGGCCCGGTACAGCGCTGCCATCGCCTGCTCGTCGCCCTCGCGGGCCTCCGCTACCAATACTGCGTACTCAACCTTCACCGCTGTTTCCTCTCTTTCGCTGTGGGTGTGCCGTGCTGTTGCCGGGCCGGGCGCCGGGAGGGATGCCTTTTTGCCTGGATGCGCCCCCAAAGGTGGCGGGCGTTTCCATCGTCCAGCGGCTGGGCGCGCGCGGCGGCCAGCAGCAGTTCCCGGATGGTGACAGGTCTTGTATCCATTATAGCCGATGACCTCCAGCAATGCACGTTCTGCATGGATAGACAACCGGGAGCGGGTTTTGGTTTTACCGCTGCTGCAAAGTTTGTAAAGCGGGCACAACTGTGATAAAATAGAGCAAATCTGTGCTTTGCATGGGGAGGACGCCATGGTCTACAGCATGACCGGCTACGGACGCGCCGAGGAACAATTAAACGGACGCAGCGTCTCGGTGGAGATACGAAGCGTGAATTCCCGCTATTTTGAATACTCGTCCCGCCTGCCGCGGGGCGCGGCTTTTTTGGACGACCTGCTGAAGAAGGCGGTTTCGGCCGCCGTGAGCCGGGGCAAGGTGGAGCTGCACCTCTCTCTGCAGAACATGGAGGGCGGCGGCGCCCAGGTGAGCGCCAACCTGCCCGTGGCCACAGGGTATTATGATGCGCTTATGCACATTGCGGACGAGCTGCACGTTGAAGCGGATATAACGGCGGCGCAGCTGGGGCGTTTTCCCGAGGTGTTCACTGTTACCAAGACAGAAACGGACGAGGAACAGTTGGCGGCCGACGTGATGCAGGTGGCCGGGCAGGCGCTGGCCCGCCACACGACCATGCGCGAGACGGAAGGGCTGCAGCTGCGCGCCGACATGGAGGCCCGCCTTGCCGCCGTGGAAACCATGCTGGGTAGCGTGGAGGAAGACAGCGCCGGCCGCGTGCGGCGCTACCGCGACAAACTGTACGAGCGGCTCTCGGAACTGCTGGCCGACACCACCGTGGACGAGGGCCGCATGCTTACAGAGGCCGCCATTTTTGCCGACCGCACCGCCGTGGATGAAGAGACTGTACGCCTGCGCAGCCACATCGAGCAGTTCCGTGGCATCCTTGAAAAGGGCGGCAGCGTGGGCCGCAAGTTGGATTTTTTGACCCAGGAGCTGAACCGCGAGGTGAATACGATCGGATCCAAATGCCAGGAGGTGGCCATCACACGCCTTGTGGTGGAGATGAAGGGCGAGATCGAGAAGATCCGCGAGCAGATACAGAATCTGGAGTGAGATTTTTCCTGCAAAAAGGGTTCTTCAACGCAGAGAGAAGAGAAGAAAGGAACTCCCTTCGCCTATGAAACTGATCAATATCGGTTTTGGCAATATGGTGAACGCCAGCCGTCTCATCGCCATCGTCAGCCCTGAATCGGCCCCCATCAAGCGCATCGTGTCCGAGGCGCGCGAGCGGGGCACGCTGATCGACGCGACTTACGGCAGGCGCACCCGCGCGGTGCTCATCGCCGATTCCGACCATGTCATCCTGTGCGCGGTGCAGCCCGAAACAGTTGCCGGCCGCCTGGCCGAGGCCCACCCGGGGGATGCGGAGGCAGGCGAAGATGATGAATGAACAGCGCAATCTGCTGGTGGTGAGCGGTCCCTCCGGCTGCGGCAAGGACACGGTGGTGGCCAAGATGATCGGCGCCCACGCCGGGGTGGAGCGTTCGGTGAGCGCCACCACCCGCCCCATGCGCCGCGACGAGGTGCAGGGCGTGGACTATTTTTTTCTCACCCGAGCGGAATTCGAACAGCGTATACAAGAGGGCGGTCTTGTGGAGTATGCCGAGTATGTGGGCAACTACTATGGTACCCTGCGCAGCCAGCTGGAAGAACGCATGGCCCAGGGCGTCACCTGCGTGCTGGTCATCGAGGTGCAGGGCGCGGCCAACATAAAGCAGCAATATCCCGAGTGCACCACGGTCTTCATCCTGCCGCCCAGCATGGAAGAACTGGAGCGCCGGTTGCGCGGCCGCGCCAGCGAGAGCGAGGAGCGTGTGCAGCGGCGGCTGTTGCGTGCCGTGGAAGAGATGAAACACGCCAACAGCTACGACTACCGCATTGTGAACCACGACGCGGACGATTGCGCCGAGGAACTGTACGCCATCCTGCAAAAGCGCCGGCAACAACCGGCCGAGGCGGCCGCCGAATAGATGGCGGCTTTCGAGTGGCGCGCTTTATCAGTGGTTGCCAATGGGTGACAGAGGAGGAACGAGCACTTGCGCACTGCCCAGGTGGCCCTTTCCGGGGCCACGGCCGACTATGACAGACTGTATACCTATCTTGTGCCCGCCCGCCTGGAAGGGCATATTTTTGTTGGCAGCGTGGTGCTGGTGCCCTTCGGCCGGGGCGAGCGCGCCCCCCGTGTGGGCGTGGTGGTGGAGCAGGGCGAAGATCCGGGAGATGACGTCTTGGCAGGAGAGGCGCAGGCGGGGAAGGCGCGCGCCGGCCTGAAAGAACTGCTGGACGCCGCCCCGCCCGAGACGCGGCTCACCGATGAACTGGTGGCCATCGTGCGCTACCTGCGCGAAGCCACCTTTTGCACCTGGTACGAAGCCGTGCGGGCGGTGCTGCCACACGGTGCGCAACACCGCCCCCAAAGGACGGAGACAGGCTGGGCATTGCAGGCGCACATCCGCCGCCACTCTGAGACGGTGTACGCTTTGTGCGGGGGGGCGGCGGGAGGAACCCCATTCGGCTCGTCGATTTCTGCGCCGCCGCTCTCAAACACGCGCTGCGCGCGGGTTTGCCCGGCACCCGCAGACGGGGGGGCGGCAAGTAGCGCTTTGGACGATGTGCGGGCCGCAGATGCCGAACAAACCGCCAAACCACTCACGGCCAAGCAGCAGCTGGTAATGGACGCACTGGCGGATGGTCCGCTGCCCAAGGCGGAGCTGCTGGCCTGTTGCGGCGTGGGCCCCGGCGTGCTGGACACCCTGTGCAAACGCGGCCAAATTGTGGCTGCGCAGCAGGACCGCGCCGTTGTGCTGGATGATTTTTTGTTAGACGGGCAGGAGAAGCCTTCTGCCGCGCAAAAGCAGGCACCGGCGGCGCGGCAACAGCTGCCGCAGCTCAGCCCGGCACAAGCGCAGGTTGCGAAGGAGTTGCTCGCCCGCATGGGCGAAGACCTTCCCAAGCCCGCCCTGCTGTATGGCGTGACAGGAAGCGGCAAGACGTCCGTCTTCCTGCACCTGGTGCAGGCGGCGCTGGACGCCGGCAGGACGGCCCTCGTGCTCGTGCCCGAGATCGGCCTCACACCGCAGATGATCGGTCAGCTACGGGCGGCCTTTGGGCCGGCCGTGGCCGTGCAGCACAGTGGCCTTTCGCACACCGAACGCCTGTTGCAATGGCGGGCGGTGCGCGCCGGTGCGGCGCGGGTGGTGGTGGGCACGCGCAGCGCGGTGTTCGCCCCGCTGGACGACATCGGCCTTATCGTTGTTGACGAGGAGCAGGAGCGCAGCTACCAGAGTGAGCAGAGCCCCCGGTATGATGCCATCGAGGTGGCCCGCCGCCGCGCGGGGCGCCACGGCGCGCTGTTGCTGCTGGCGTCGGCCACGCCCTCGGTGGCCAGCTACTACGGCGCCAGGGCCGGCCGCTACACACTGCACACGCTGCACACGCGCTACGCCGGGGTGCCCCTGCCCCAGGTGGAACTGGTGGACATGCACGACGAGCTGATGGAGGGCAACGCCGGGCTGGTGAGCCGCCGGTTGGCCCAGGCCACGGGCGAGGCGCTTGCGGCCGGCCGGCAGGCCATCTACCTGCTCAATCGGCGGGGCTACCACCGGGTGGGCGTCTGCCGCGCCTGCAACACGGTGCTGAAATGCCCCGATTGCAGTGTGCCCATGGTGTACCACCGGGGGCGCGGCGGCGGGGCGCCCGGAAGGCAGGCGGAGGGCGACGCCCCGAGCAAGGCGCAGGCCGCCGCCCTGCCCGCAGACACTGAGCCGGCAGCCGCCCTCTCTTTAGAAGAGACTAAAAACCTGTGGAAACGCCTGGCCGCCGAGACCCAGGCGCCGGCCGCGGCGAAAATCCTGGACGAGCCGGAACCGGAAGGCGCCGAGGAGGTCGGCCCCGGCGGACGACTACTCTGCCACTACTGCGGGCATTCACTCAGCCCCGCGCCCGAAATCTGCCCCGAGTGCGGCGGCCAGATGCGGTACATGGGCTTTGGCACCCAGCGGCTGGAGGAGGAATTGGCCGCGCTGTTCCCCGACGCGCGCGTACTGCGCATGGATATGGATTCCACCACCAGACGGGGCGCCCACGTGGGTATGCTGCGCGCTTTTGGGCGCGGCGAGTATGATATCCTGCTGGGCACCCAGATGGTGGCCAAGGGGCTGGATTTCGAGCGGGTAGGGCTCGTGGGTGTCATCGGTATCGATTCGCTGCTGTTTGCCCAGGGCTACCGCGCGTATGAGCAGGTGTTTTCGCTGGTCACGCAGGTGGTGGGCCGCTCCGGCCGCCCCGGCGCAGATGGCGCAGCACAGCGGGGCGTGGCGCTCATTCAGAGCATGGATGTGGGAAACCCGGTGCTCACGCTGGCCGCCAAGCAGGACTACGAGGCGTTCTACGAGCAGGAGATTGAGTTCCGTCGCCACGCGCTCTACCCGCCGTTGTGCGGCTTGTGCGTGGTGGGGTTCTCGGCGCCGGTGGAAGCCGGGGCCATGGCCAGCGCACGGGCGTTCGCGGGTTTTCTGGCCTCCCGCGCGGCCGAACAGCCGGACATCCCGCTACGCGTTTTGGGCCCCGCGCCCATGAACGTGGCGCAGGTGGCGGGCAGCTGGCGCTGGCGGCTCACGCTCAAATGCCGGGCGGACGCGCCCTTCCGCGCGCTGCTGCAGGCTGCCATGGATGACTGGCGCCGGGCGGGATGGTCCAAAAAAAGCGCCTTGTGGGTGGACTTCAACGCCGACAATATCTAGGATGTGTTTCTAAAGTAGAGATGGGCAGGCTCCCCGGCAGATCTTGATGGATTTCAAAGCCGAGGAGGGAGGCGTACTTGGTTTATGCCGACTGATAAGAACGAAGAAAGACGCAAAATAAGACAGGGAAGATGTCCCATTGATACTTTAGAGACACGCCCCAATAATGCGACGGGAGACAGGGCCCGGTATGGGAGAAGCGACCAGGGAAAAGATGAAAACAAAAAAGAAGACGGCATGGGGCAAACCCGGCCTGCACGCCACCGCTCTGCGCTGGCTGGAGCGGGAACCGCTGTTGTATATCGACATGCTGGAGGCGCTGCGCCGTGGCATTGCCGGGGTGGGCGAGGCAGGCCCGGACGGTGTTCTGCTGTATCTCGACGAGGATCCCTACGCCTGTGAGATCGCCGCCCGCACGCCCGCTGAGACGGCCCGCCTTGCGCAGCTTTCCGTGGGTGCGGAAATGCTGGTGGTGCACGAGGAGGCGCACCTGCCGGGGGTGTACGCATCCACCCCGTTTACCCACATGATGACCTGCCGCCAGTGTGTGTACACGAACGGGGCACTGCTTCCGATTCGCGCGCCGGAGGTGGAGTTCCGCACACTGGACGCCTCCTGGGCACCCTTTGTGGAGGCACATTACGACAACCCCGTGGGCATCGAATACCTGTGCGACCAGCTGGACGCGGGCGTGGTGCTGGGGGCGTTCGTGAGCGGGGAGGCGTCCCACACTCCGCCCGGCTCGTTACCCCCCGCACCGCCTCCCCCAAACCGCCCTGAAGGAGCGGTTTGCCGGGCATCTGCGGGTTGGGAGATCGCCGGGTTTGTGGGCGCACATGCCGAGGGTTCGTTGGGCATGCTGGAGGTGCTGCCCGCCTTCCGGCGGCGGGGCATCGGCGCGGCGCTGCAGGCCAAGGCCACCAACCGTCAGCTGCAAGAGGGGTGGACGCCCTTTTCGCAGGTCGAACCGGGCAACACGGCGTCGCTGCGCTTGCAGCGCACCCTTGGGTTCCGCATCACCCGGCGCAACATCTTTTGGCTGGAGGATGTGGCCGTGACGGAGGAATACAAACGCACCGGCCGCACCAAACTTCCCAAATTCTTACAGAATTTTAACACTTAGGTGGTATAATGACCGGTGTGGACCACTGGGCAGGCCCCGCGCACAAGAGGCGCACGATGCCCCGCCCCGGGGAACGGGGCATCCACCTTGTTGTTGCTTCGCAATAAAAGTTCGATGGCAGCGCCCGCCAGGGCCGCGCCCATAACAGGAGGAACCCCCATGGCACTGAGAAATATCGTGAAGGACGGCGACCCCATCCTGAAAAAAGTTTGCCGCCCGGTGACCCAGTTTGACGACCGGCTGGCCCAGCTGTTGGACGACATGGCCGAGACGGTGGTGGAGGAAAATGGCCTGGGCCTTGCGGGCCCGCAGGTGGGCGTGATGCGCCGGGTGTTCGTGGCGCTGGACGAGAGCGACATCCCCGATGAGATGCCCGACGAGATACCGGAGGAAGAGTTGGAAAAATATGAGCCGATGCTCCTCGAGTTCGTCAACCCCGAGATCCTGGAGCAGGAGGGGGAGGAGCGCGGCTACGAGGGCTGCCTTTCCTTCCCGGGCAAGTATGGGGCGATCGCCCGCCCCACCCGTGTGAAGATGCAGGCGCAGGACCGCAACGGCGAAACCTTCACCTTCGAGGCCGAGGGCTACCTTGCCCGCTGCCTCTGCCACGAGACGAACCACCTGGACGGCGTCACCATCGACGACCTGGCCGAGTACTTCTACGACCCCAACGTGTCCCACGACCTGGATGCCACCATCGAGGGCGGTGAAGAGGATGAGGGCGAGGGCGAAGAAGCGACGGATGCGGCGGCGGTTCCGGCCGAAGCGGGAAAAACCCCCAAAGAAGCCGGGGAGGAGTAGGCGTATGCGCATCGTGTTCATGGGCACGCCCCCTATTGCGCGGCAGGCGCTGGCCGAGCTGCTGCGCGCCGGCCACGAGGTGGCCGCGGTGTACACCCGCGAGGACAAGCCTGTGGGCCGCAAGCAGTTGCTCACACCGCCGCCGGTAAAGGTGCTGGCGCTGGAGAACGGTATCCCGGTGGTGCAGCCCAAAACGCTGCGCGAAGAAGGCGCGGCCGCTGCGATACAAACGTTCGCGCCCGAGCTGGTGGCCGTGGTGGCCTACGGGCGCATCCTGCCGCCCGAGGTGTTGGCCGTGCCAACGCACGGCTGCATCAATCTGCATGTCTCGCTGCTGCCGAAGTACCGCGGTGCCGCGCCCATTCAGCGGGCGGTCATGAACGGTGACGCTGAAACCGGCGTATCCATCATGCAGATGGACGAGGGGCTGGACACCGGCCCCGTGCTGGCGCAGCGGCGGGTGGGCATCGGGCCGGACGAGACGGCCGCCGATGTGTTTGAACAGGTGGGCGTCATCGGCGCGCGGCTGCTGGCCGAAACGGTGGACGAGATTGCCGCCGGGCGGGCGGTGGCTGTTCCCCAGCAGGGGGAGGCGAGCTATGCCCCTCCGCTGAAAAAAGAGGAAGGCCGGTTGGATTTTGGCATGGACGCGCAGACGGCCCATAACCGTGTGCGCGGCTGCAACCCCTGGCCGCTGGCTTTTTTCGAGCACGGCGGTAAAAGGGTGAAGGTGCTGCGCACCCGTCTTTCGGAACTGCAGGGGCCGGCGGGCGAGGTGCTTTCGCTGGAGCCACTTACTGTCGGCTTTGACGGTGGGGCGCTTGCCCTTCTGGAGGTGCACCCCGAGGCCTCGCGCCCCATGGCGGGCGCCGGGTGGGCGGCCGGGCGGCGGCTGAGACCGGGCGATTTTTTGTAAAACATCAAAGCAGACCGGAGGTTGTCTATGTACTGGTATGGCGTCAACCTATACTACTTTTTGTTCATGGTCCCCGCGTTCATCGTTACCATATGGGCCCAGGTGAAGATGCGTTCTACTTTCGCAAAGTACGAGAAGGTGCCCACACTGGGCGGCCTTACGGGCGCGCAGGCCGCCCGCCGTATCCTGGATGCCAACGGCCTGCATACCGTGGCGGTGCAGCCCATCAAAGGCAAGCTGACCGACAACTACGACCCGCAGGAGAACGTGGTGCACCTCTCGCAGGCCACCTACAGCGCCGCCACCATCGGCGCCGTGGGCGTGGCGGCGCATGAGTGCGGCCACGCCGTGCAGCACAGTGTGGGCTACGGGCCGGCAAAGCTGCGCTCGGCCCTGGTGCCCATCACGAACCTGGGCTCCTCCATGGCCATTCCGCTCATCTTCATCGGCTTCATCTTCAGCCTCACCGGCCTTGTGTACGTGGGCATCGCGCTGTTCAGCCTGGCGGTGCTGTTCCAACTGGTCACGCTGCCGGTGGAGCTGGACGCCTCCCGCCGCGCACTGGCCACTCTGGACAGCAGCGGCATGCTGACGCCCGAGGAGGTGGGCGGTGCGCGCAAGGTGCTCACGGCGGCGGCGCTTACCTACATTGCGGCGCTGCTTAGCAGCATGCTGCAGCTGTTGTACTTCCTGGTGCTGGCCGGCGGGCGCAATCGCAGGTAATCCGTGCAAACCAAGTATTTTTACGAAAGTAACGATCGAACCCCAATCCACACGGCCCTGTGCCGCGAAAGGAACTCCCATGCCTTTTATCATCCGTCCCGAAGCGCCCGAAGACTACCGCGCGGTGGAGCTTTTGGTGCGCGACGCCTTCCTGCCGCTGCAGCTGCCCGGTCGCACCCGGGTGGACGAACATCTGCTGGCCCACAAGCTGCGCGAAAGTGACGCCTTTGTGCCCGAGCTTGACTATGTGGCGCAGGAGGTGAGCTACGGAGAGGACAACAAACCCCAGCCGGGCGTCCTGGTGGGCAGCATCCTGTACTCCGTCTCCCACATCGTGAATGAAGAGGGCCGCAAATGGCCGGTGCTCACCTTTGGGCCGCTGGCCGTGGCACCCGCCTGGCAGGGGCAGGGCGTGGGCGCGGCGCTCATCCGCCACACGGCCAACGAGGCCAAGCACCTGGGTTGCCCGGCCATCGTCATTTACGGCCACCCCGGCTACTATCCCCGCTTCGGCTTTGTGGGCGGCGCGCAGTTCGATATCACAGCTGCCGACGGATCTTCCCCGGACGCACTGCTTGTGTTCGAGTGTTGGCCGGGCGCTTTGCAGGGCATCTCCGGCCGCTTTTTGCCCGACCCCGTATTCAATATCGACCCCGCCGAGCTGGTCGCATTCGACGTGATGCTGGAGCAGCAACTCCTGGGAGATTGACCTTTTGCAGCCACAAAACCGGGAAAGCGCCGCTATTGTAAAGAGGAAGCGATGAGCAAGCAATCGTTCGACCCTGCCCGCAGGGCGGCTGCGGCCGCCCTGGTGCGGGTGCACCGCGGCGGCTGGGCGGCCGCAGCGGCAAATCAAGCGCTCGGGGGCTCCTCCCTCACACCGAGGGACAGGGCCTTTGCCGGCGCACTTTTTTTTGGCAGCGCCGAACGTCTTGTCACGCTGGACGCCCTGCTGGCCCCCCTGCTGAAACACCCGCTGGACGCGCTGGATGTGGAGGTGCGCGCTGTGCTGGAAACGGGGCTGTACCAGCTCATCTACATGCGGGTGCCCGCGCGCGCCGCCGTGGATGAAGCCGTCAAGCTGGCCCGCGCCTTTGGCAAAACCAGCGCCGCCGGCCTTGTGAATGCCGTCCTGCGCCGGATGTCGGCGCAGGTGGATGCCGTGCGCAAAGAGTTGTCGCCAGGTGCCAACGCGGGTGAAGAACAGGCGGCCTCAATGTCTACAGCCCTTGTGGCTCGTTTGCTGGGGGCGCGGCTGCAGGGCGACGAGTTGCAGCGGGTGTGCCTCACCTGGTCGGTGGGGGAGGCGGTGGCACGCGCGGTGATGGACAGCTTGCCCGGCGGGTATGACGCTTTTTTTGCCGCCACTTTTTCCAGCGCCACGCTGCCGCTGCGGGTCAACACGCTCAAAACGACGCCTGCGGAACTGGCCGGAGAGCTGGCCCGCCGGGGCGCTACTGTGCACGGCGGGACGGGGAGTTGCGATTTGTGCAGAGTACGGGCCGCCGCCTTGCTTGTCGACCTGCCGGGCGGTGTGGCGGGGGAACCGCTGTTCGAGAGCGGGCTGTACCATGTGCAGGGGCTGGCTTCCCAATTTGCCGTGGCTTGCCTTGCACCCCAACCGGGAGAACGGGTGTTGGACCTGTGCGCCGCGCCCGGCGGCAAGGCCGCCACCATCGCCCAGCAGATGGGCGGCGGCACGGGCCTCACCGTGTGCGACGCAAACGCTGACCGTCTGGAGTTGGCAAAGCAGTTGTTTGCCCGGCTGGGCATTGAGGGTGCGTATTTTGCCGTGAACGACGGCGCCGTGTATAATGAAGCCCTTTGCGGGCAGGATGCCGTGCTGTGCGACGTCCCCTGCTCCGGCCTGGGGGTGCTGGCAAAAAAGCCGGACCTGCGCTACGCTGCCGGCGATAATTTCGCCGCCCTGCCAGAGCTGCAGCTGAAGATACTGGCGACGGCCGCTCGTTACGTGAAGAAGGGCGGCCGGCTGCTGTATGCCACCTGCACGGTGCGCCGGCAGGAAAACGAAGAGGTGGTGCGCGCTTTTTTGTGCGGAAACCCGGCTTTCGCAGTCGAGCATCCAGCCGTTTTGGCCGCGGAAGAGTGTGGCGGGCACAGCTGCCCTTGGGGCAACTGGCGTTCCGCCTGTGGCGGAACCGGGGACAACGATTCGAGCGAACCGCGGGACGACTCCGGTATGCTCACCCTGCTGCCCCACCGCACCGGCACAGACGGGTTTTTTATCGCCCTGCTGCGCCACAATGGGTGACATCGTTTAGCTGCGGAAGCTTCTTAAAACATCACAAAAATGTCATGTTGATATCTGTTGTGGATTGGCCGTCTCTATGGTATAATACATCCGGTTATGCCCCGTCCGCACAACAACAAGATGGCCGCGCCTGGCCAAGGAGATGCCATGCCCCACGAAGGATGCCCTGCCCCGGCTGAAGAAGTCTTGCAAACCGGTGGGGCAACAGGCGATGATTGCGGCAAACCGCTGGCAGCCGCCCTCACCTCGATGCCTTTTGAGGTACTGGCGGCCGAAATACAGGCGCTGTCGCAGCCAAAGTTCCGCGCGGCGCAGCTGTTCGGCTGGCTGCACGCAAAGCGGGTGGACAGCTTCGACGCGATGAGCAACCTGCCCGCCGCCCTGCGGCAACAATTGGCCGGATGCTACACCATCGAGCGCCCGGCTGTGGCAAGGGTGCAGGAAAGCGCCGACGGCACCCGCAAGTATCTTTTACGCATGGCCGACGGCGAGTGTGTGGAAGCCGTACGCATGAAGTATCACCATGGCTCGTCACTGTGCATCTCCACCCAGGTGGGCTGCCGCATGGGCTGCCGGTTTTGCGCCTCTACCAAGGGCGGCCTTGTGCGCAACCTTACAGCCGGCGAGATGGCCGGCGAGGTGTACGCTGTACTGGAAGAAACCCGGAAAACGCGCGCACAGCGCGTGTTTGAGAGCGGCGGGGAAGAGGCTGAAGCTTTGAACAAACCGCGGGACGCCGCCGTACTGGAAGATGCCCGACAAACCGTCCCCATAACAAATATCGTCCTCATGGGCGTGGGCGAGCCGCTGGACAACTTCGACGCCGTAGTCGATTTTCTTTCCATCATCACCCATCCCGAGGGGTATGGCCTGTCCGGCCGCAACATAAGCCTCTCCACCTGCGGCCTTGTGCCCGGCATCCGGCGGTTGGCAGGGCTTCGGCTACCGCTCACGCTCAGCGTGTCGCTGCACGCGGCAACGGACGAGGCCCGCAGTGCCATGATGCCGGTGAACGACGCTTTTTCCATCGACCAGCTGATGCAGGCCTGCCAAGAGTACCGCGCGCAGACCGGCCGGCGCATCAGCTTTGAATACGCGCTGGCCCAGGGCGTGAACGACGGCCCCGAGGATGCCCGCCGCCTTGCGGCGCTGCTGCGCGGCACCGACGCGCACGTCAATCTCATTCCGGTGAACGAGGCCGGGCGGGAGGGATTCCGCACAAGCGGTGCGGGGGCCGTGGCCGCCTTCCAGAAGGAACTGGCTGCCCGCGGCGTGAACGCCACCGTGCGCCGCACGCTGGGGGCGGATATCTCCGCCGCCTGTGGACAGCTGCGCAGCGAGCACGCCGAGGTGGATGGGCTTGGGCATTTTGCCTCCCCGCCCACCTGAAGCAGACAACGAACCGTACATGCTCCGCAATACATAATCAGCAAGGGTGAACGCATGAGGATCGTCGGCAAAACCGATATCGGGCGCAGCCGCGCCGAAAACCAGGATACCTTCCGCTCCGGCCATCTGCCGCGCGGGGGGTGCTGGGGCGTTGTGTGCGACGGCATGGGCGGCGCGCAGCACGGCAAGCTGGCGGCCTCCATCGCGTCCGACTGCATGGAGCAGGAGCTGTTTGAGGGCCTGCGCCGGGGTGCCGAGCCCAACGATGTGGAGATGATGATGCGGCGGGCGCTCATCGCCGCCAATGACGAGGTATTCGCCCGCTCGGGCGGGGGAGAGCAGATCATGGGCACAACGGCCGTGTGCGCCGTCGTAGCCGGGGGGCTTCTGCACATTGCCCATGTGGGCGATTCCCGCGCCTACCTCTTCCTGGAGGGGAAGCTCACTCCGCTCACCCGCGACCATTCGATGGTGCAGGAGCTGGTGGACGCCGGCGCACTCACCGAGGACGAGGCCACCCGCCATCCGGAAAAGAACGTCATTACCCGGGCGCTGGGCGTGGAGGAGAACATCACGGTGGATTACAGCCGCCGCCCGTGCGAAAATGGAGCGTGGGTGCTGCTTTGTACCGATGGCCTCACCGGCCTTGTGGCCGACGACCGCATTGCGGAGGTGATGCGGGACACCGACTTTTACGACCTGCCCGCAGAGCTTGTGTCCGACGCGCTGCTGGCAGGCGGGGGAGACAATGTGACCGTACTGATCATAGACACGACCGAGAGGGAGAAGGAGGGAAAAGCCGATGAGTGACCTGACAGGAGCCAAGCTGGACGGCCGATACCTGCTGGAAGAGCTGGTGGGCGAGGGCGGCATGGCCGATTTTTACCGCGCCAAAGACCTGCGCGACGACCGCACGGTGGGCGTGAAGGTGCTGCGCGACGAGTTCCGCGACAATGAAGAACTAGTGCGCCGGTTCAAGAACGAAAGCCGGGCCATCAGCGTGCTGGGCCACGAGAACATCGTCAAAGTGTTCGACGTTTCGGTGTCGGACAAGCTGCAGTATATCGTGATGGAGTATATCGACGGCATTACGCTGAAGGAGTATATTGAGCAGCGGGGCGAGCCGCTTACCTACAAAGAGACGATCCATTTCATCACTCAGGTGCTCAAGGCGCTGCAGCACGCCCACGACAAGGGCATCGTGCACCGGGACGTGAAGCCGCAGAACATCATGCTGCGCGAGGACGGCACACTTAAGATGATGGACTTCGGCATCGCGCGGCTGGCCCGCAGCGAGAGCCACACCGTATCCGACCAGGCCATCGGCAGCGTGCACTACATCAGCCCCGAACAGGCCAAGGGCGAGAGCACCGACCCCCGCGCCGACATCTACTCGGTGGGCATCATGATGTACGAGATGCTGTCCGGCCGGCTGCCCTTCGAAAGCGACAACGCCGTGGCCATTGCCGTGGCGCAGATATCCGACCAGGCGGTGCCGCTGCAGCAGGTGAACCGTTCGGTGCCTGCCGGCCTTGCCGAGATCACCGCCAAGGCCATGGCCAAGGACCCGCGCCAGCGCTACCAAAGTGCACTGGAGATGTTGCGGGACGTGGACGAGTTCAAGCGCGACCCGTCCGTGAAATTCGACTATGACTATCTGCAGGGCACATCGCCGGAAAGGTATATCGACAAAGTGGTGAAAGAGCAGAAAAGACCAAACGGCAGCCGTCCATCCTCCTCCCAGCCCCAAGGCGGGAAAGGCGGCAGGGGCAAAGGCCCCGGAGGCAAAAAGAAAAAGCGCCGCATCGGCCTTGTAGTTCCCATCGCGCTGGGCATCACCCTCGCGGTGGTGGGCGTGTGCGGGGGGCTTGTGTACACCATGTTCCAGAACAGCGGCAACTCCTTGTTTGCCCAGTACGAGGACGTGGCCCTGCCGGACTTCACCGGCATGCAGTACGAAGACGTGAAGAAGATGTGCGAGGCCAGCCCCTTTGATCATCTGCGCCTGGAGTTGAAAGAGGAGCGCAACCCAAGCGTCCCCTCCGGCGAGGTCATCACCCAGAACCCCACTTCGTCCAAAGAGAAGCAGAAGATGGTGAAGGCAAACCAGCGCATCTATCTCACGGTGAGCCAGGGCGTCAAGGACATCGCCGTGCCCGACCTTTCGGGCATGAGCCGCAAGGAGGCCATCAAAGAGGTGCTGGAGTTGGGCGTGCGGCCGTACGCAAAGCCGGTGGAGAGCACCGACTACCCCGCCGGCACGGTCATCGGCACAAACCCGGCCGCCGGGTCTATCATCCAAAACCTGCCCGACCAGATCATCGAGATCCAGGTGGCCAGCGAGAAGCATTCTTACGATACGACGGTGCCAGGCGTTATTGGCCAGAGTGAGGCTGCCGCCCGCAACATCATCCTTTCGGCGGGGCTCAACTTCGGGGTGTCCTCGGAGGTGTTCAACGAACAACCCGAGGGCACCGTGGTGGGCCAGACGCCCGAGGGCGGCCAGGTGCGCTCGCGCGGCACCACGGTGTTCGTCACCGTATCCAAGGGGCCGGAGAAAAAGCCGGATTCCTCGTCTTCCGACAACGACAACGACAAAAACAAAGACCGTGTGAAGGTGCCCGGCGTTTCGGGCGGCGCGCTGAACAGCGCCCGCAAGACCCTGGAAAAAGCGGGGTTCAACGTGGAAGTGAACGAAGTATACGACGACGATTTTGCCGCGGGTGTCGTCATCAAGCAGAACCCCAGCGGCGGCAGCATGGCCAAGAAGGGGTCCACGGTCACGCTCACGGTGTCCAAGGGGCCAAAGCCGGCGCCCGAACCGGATCCAGTGCCCGACCCGGATTCCGATCCCGTCGATTCCGAGCCGGACGACGACAGTAGTTCCGTCTCCACCCCGTGACGGCTTCCTCGGAGCTGGCCGCCCAAAATGGTATCATATACAAAAGCGTGGGTGGATTCTATTATGTAAAAACGGATGACGGCTCGCTGGTGGAATGCAAGCCGCGCGGCCTGTTCCGCAAAACCGGCCTCAAACCGGTGGCGGGCGACCGCGTGCGCCTGGCCGAAGAGGGGGGCGCCGTTACCATTGACGAGGTGGCCCCGCGCAAAAACCTGTTTGTGCGGCCGCCGCTGGCAAACCTCGATCTCGTGTTCATTGTGGCTGCCACGGCCCAGCCGGTGCCCAGCCTGCTGGTCATCGACAAGCTCTCGGCCGCCGCGGTGGACCAGGAGACACAGCCGGTGCTGTTGGTAACAAAGGGAGACCTTGCCGGCGACGAACAGCTGCTGGCGGCCTATGCCACGGCGGGCTTTCCCGCCTTTGCCGTGAACGCCGCCACAGGCGAGGGACTGCCCCGCCTGCGGGAGATGCTGGCGGGCGGGTTGGCCGTTTTTTGCGGCAACTCCGGCGTGGGCAAAAGCACACTATTGAACGCCCTGCTGCCCGAAGCGGCGCGCGAGACGGGCGAGATCAGCAAAAAACTGGGCCGTGGCCGCCACACCACCCGCGAGGTGGAGATCTTCGAAGTGGCCGGCGGCCTTGTGGCCGACACGCCCGGTTTTGCCAGTTTTGACCTGCAGCGCGCCGGGCCTGGCGGCATCAGCGCCGACAACATCCAGTTCGCCTTCCCGGACATTGCCGCCCACATGCCGGCGTGCAAATTTTCCGGTTGTACACATCTGGTGGAAAAAGGCTGTGCAGTGCGCGAGGCGCTTGCGCGGGGCGAGGTTGCCCCAGGGCGCTACCAGAGCTATGTGACCCTATACGAGCAGGCGAAAGAGAGCGAGAGAAGGGGCCGTTCATGACCACGCGCAGAGCGGACGACTGCAATCACGACAGACCTTGTGTCATCCTGGGCGCCCGGCCGGTAACGGCCGGGATGCTTTGCTATGTACGGGAAGACGCGTTTGTCATCACGGCCGACGCCGGTTGGCGGACGGCCCGGCGCCTCGGCCTGCCTGTGCACCTGGCGGTGGGCGACTTCGATTCCGCCCCGCCGCCGGACGACCTGCCCGGAGAAAGACTCGTCTACCTGCCCGCCGAAAAGGACGACACCGACACCTATTTTGCGGCCCGTGAAGCGCTGCGCCGGGGCTTTAGGGACATCACGCTGCTGGGCGTGCTGGGCGGCCGACTGGACCACAGTCTTGGTTCGCTGGCAACATTACTGCATCTCACCCGTGCGGGCGCATTGGCGCTGCTGGCGGATGAGAATACCGAGGTACGCTGCGCCGCGCCGGGCGCTACGCTATTTGTGCCGCAGGTGCCGGGGGCCTATCTGTCCGTCTTCCCGGCGGGCGGCGAGGCCGGTGGCGTCTGCCTGCGGGGGGTCAAGTACCCGCTTGAGGACGCACGCCTGTGCGCCGATTCGGCGCTGGGCGTGAGCAACGAGTTCGCGTCCGCGACGGCGCGGGTGTCCTGCGCGGAGGGCGGCCTGTTCGTGCTCACAGTGCGGGAGGGGGCCGCTCCGGAGACGGGAGCGGACGGATGAGCGAAAAAAATGGGCAGCCAATTCCGCTTGAGATCTCTTTCATCGTGGCCCCCGAAGAGGACGGTATGCGCCTGTCCTCTTTTTTGCGCAGGAGGGGTGTTTCCACCGGGCTGATGCGGCGGCTGAAATGGCAGCCCGACGGCATCTGCTGCGCGGGCGAACGCGCCCACACCGACCGCCGCCTGCGCGCGGGCGAGCGGGTGGCCCTCACCCTGCCGGATGAAACGGCCTGCCAAACCACACCGGATGGACGGTTCGAGGGCAGTGGGGCGGAGTGTGGCGGACAGGATGAAAAAAAGGCCGTTGCCTCGGACGCGGAAGCCGGGCAAACCATCGCAGATATATTGTACGAAAGCCCGCACGCCCTTGTGCTGGACAAACCTGCCGGCCTCCTCATGCACCCGGTGGGCACACACGAGGGCGACACGCTGGCCGACGCCTTTTCCGCCTTGCTGTCCCGCCGGGGGCGCGCACTGCCCTTCCGGCCGGTGGGCCGGCTGGACCGGGACACCTCCGGCCTTGTTCTGTGCGCGATGAACGCCTATGCGGCGCCGTTGCTGGCCAAGGGTGCACGCAAGTCCTACCTGGCCATCGTGGCGGGCGGACTGCCGCCCGGACCCGGCGAGGTGGATGCGCCGTTGCTCTCCAGCCCCGGCGAGGGTCCCCCCGGCGTGGCGGGCGTGTGGCAACAGGTGCGCGAAGAAGGAGGCAAGCCCAGCCGCACCCGTTACGAGGTGTTGGCGGCAAACAGGCGCGCCAGCCTGCTGGCTGTTATGCCGCTCACCGGCCGCACCCACCAGATACGCGCCCACATGGCCTACATCGGCCACCCATTGCTGGGTGATGCGCTGTACGGCGGCGACAGGGCGCTCATCGGCCGCCACGCGCTGCACTGCGCCGTCCTGTGCTTTGCCGAGCCGGACGGTCTTGCCGCAGCGGATGCGGACTGTGGGGATGGCGCTTCGCGTACGGTCCGTGCGCCATTGCCAGCCGATATGCGCGCCGCGCTGGAGAAGGCCGGCTTGCCGTTTCCCGAGGCGCTCGATATGGCGGGGCAAAATCTTACAAAAGGGTAACAAATTGGCGATATACGCATAAAAAACTGTGAAATATCATCGAGACTTGCCAAATTGTGCCGAGAATTGTATAATAAGAAAAGCTTTCCCTGCCCGCAGGGGAGCTGTGTGGTGTGAGGCGACGAGAGGAGATGTACGTTTGCCTTTGCGTGCAACAGAAAAAGATGCAGCCCCTGAACAGGGGCCGAATACAAAGGACGATGCCCCCCTGACGCCGGACAAAAAGACGGGGGGGAAAAGGGCCCAGCAAACACCGTCTGCCGCCAGGCAGGCGGGTGGCGTGCCGCCCGCAAAAAGCGGCAAGCAGGTGTACCGCGCTTCCGCGTCCAAGCCGGCTGCTGCGGCAGTTGCGCCAGCGACGGCAGTTACGTCAGCGACGGCAGTTGCGCCAGCGACTGCTACTCGCGCGTCGTCGGCTGCGAAAAAACCGGCGGCACTTTCGCCCGCGCAGGAGAAAGAAGCCAAAAGGTTGGCCGACGCCAAGGCCGCTGCAGCGGCCGCGCGCCAGCAGGCCACCCAGAAGCGCAGCCGTGTTTCCCATGCGGAAACACCGGCGGCGGACATTTTGGATGCGGCGTCCGACACAGCGGCCGCCGGCGGCCCCAAGCCTCTCGGCTCCATCTTTGCGGCGGCCGTGCGCGAGGGCGCGGCCGTGTGGGACGGCGGCGAAACCCTGCCTGAAGCGGGAGCGGCGCAGCAAGCTGTCGCCGAGGAACAACCGCCCGCAGCCCTGCAGTTGGACACACGGGCCGCGCAAGAGCAGCCGGAGCCCGAAATCGTAGTGGATGCCGTGGCGGACGCTCCTGCGCCAGAGCCGGAATTGGGGCGTACCAGCCTGCTGCCCGCCTTTCCCTTCGTGAGCGCGGCCGCCGCGCAGGCGGCGGAAGAGGCGAGCGAAAAGAAGAAGAAAAGGCGCAAAGCGAGCGGCAAGACCGCCGCAAACAAGCGCGGCGCCACTGTGTCTTTCCCGTCCAACCGCGGCGAGGGGGGCAATCCTTTTGTGCGCACCGTGGGCAGTGTGCTCTATCAGCTTGGCTTTTATGCAGAGTGTAAAATACTGCTTGCCCTGCGCTTCGCGCGGGATCTGGGCATCTTCACCGGGCAGGTGTTTGCCTGGATGTTTGGAGGCTTCTTCCGCAGCATCGGCCGGTTTTTTGCCTCCATCGCGCACGACTTTGCCGCGCCCTTCCACCGGTTGGGCCGGGGGCTGAAAAACGCCCGCGCGGCCGCCGTACAGGAGCGCAAGCTTGGCAGCGGCAACACGGGCAAGGTGGCGGTGGAGTACATCACCACCGGTGTGAAGCACCATGGCCACCTCGTGCGCAACCTGCTGGGGATGCTTCTGCCGGTGGCGGCGGTAGCTGTGTTCGTCTTTGTTATCTACGGTATTTTCGGCATGCAGTATGCGCTGGCCGTCACTGTGGAGGGCGAGACCATCGGCTATATCACCGACCGCAGCGTGCTGGACGACGCCAAGAGCATGGTGCGCAACCGGCTGCGCCTGGCCAGCGACCAGGAGATGGAGGATTTCAAGTTTGACCCCGTGCTGTCCATCGAAAAGACGTCGAAGATTACCCCAAAGGATGACCTCGCCAACACCATCATGGGCGGCTATGGCGCCGTAGGCGGCACCGGCCTGACCATCGACGGGGAGCTGGTGGCCGCCACCACCGAGGGTAAAAAACTGGAAAAATTCCTCAACAACAAGCTGAAGGAGCATGAAGACCCCAACCAGCCCGACGCGAAAATTGCTTTTGTGAAAGAGGTGGAGTGCGATCCCGACCGCGTCGAAGCGTTTATACCCGAAACCTTGCAGGACCTGGAAAAGCTGGAGGAGAAGCTGGACTCCAACGTGACCGAGGAAGTGCACTACACCACCCAACCGGGTGAAACGGTGGCTTCCGCCGCCCAGAACACCGGCGTCTCGGTGGAGCACTTGGTGGCCCGCAATGATAGCCTGGCCCCCCTTGCGCCCGAGGACGAACTGCCCGCCGGCACCGACCTGCTCGTCCAGAACGCCCAGCCCTACCTGCAGGTGAAAAAGACGGTGCGCCGCCAGGCCGTCGAAACCATTCCCCACCAGACCGTCGAGCAGGAAACGGACGAGTACACGATCGGCTCCCGTTTCGTCAGCCAGCAGGGCGCCGACGGTGAGCAGGAGGTGTGGTACGACGACGTCTACATCGACGGCGAACTTGTGAGCAGCGACGTGGTGCCCGATATGACCAACGTCCTTTCCCAGCCCGTGGAGGAGATCATACTCGTCGGCACGCACGAACTGCCCACCATCACGAATTCCACAGTACCCAACGCCCCGGCCTTCATCACTGGCGGCGGCAACTACTTGTTTCCGGTGCCCACGTCCACCTTTTCCAGCCGCGGTATGTCCGACGGCCACCGCGGGCGCGACCTGAACGCGAACTTTGGCGACCCGGTCTACGCCTGTGCAGACGGTGTGGTCGTCACGGCGGAGTACCATTTCAGCTGGGGCAACTACATCGTCATCCAGCACCCGGACGGATACTCCACGCTGTACGGTCATAACCAGGCGTTGCACGTCTCGGTGGGGCAGGTGGTCACCCGCGGGCAGTACATTGCCGAGGTGGGCAGCACCGGCATGTCCACCGGGCCGCACGTCCATCTGGAGGTGTGGGCCCCCGGCGGCGGCCTGTGCGATCCCGACGCCTTCATCACGCTGCCTTATTAGGCCTGTCCGGCCACGGCCCGTTTCTCATATCATTTTTCATTCCAAAGGCGCCCACAAGGGCGCCTTTGGAATGATTTTGCGCAAATTTTGCGTAGGATTCGCCAAATTGTAACTTCCTTTTATAGTGCCGAGATGCTATACTGTTTTAGGCAGCGTCCCGGCATGGGAGGCATTGCCGAAGGCCGCGCACCTGCGCGCCGGCGGCCGCCCGCGCTAAAATATGCGGCCGGCCGGAATACACAGGGGGATCGAGAGCATTGGAGAAATTCATCATCCAGGGCGGGCGTCCGCTCACAGGCGAAGTACAGGTCAGCGGCGCCAAAAACGCGGCCGTGGCCATTCTGCCCGCTACCATCCTGGCGGCGGACAAGTGCATCATCGAGAACCTGCCCAACATCAGCGACGTGGCCACCTCCGTGCGCATCCTGCGCGAGATGGGCGCCGGTGTGCGGCTGCTGAACGAGAACACGCTGGAGATCGACACGCGCCACCTGGCCACCACCTCGGTGCCGGACGACCTGTCCCGCCAGATGCGCGCGTCGTACTATTTTTTGGGCGCGTTGCTGGGCCGCTACGGTGAGGGCACCGTCGCCATGCCCGGTGGGTGCGACCTTGGCCCCCGTCCCATCGACCAGCATCTCAAGGCGTTCTCCGCCCTGGGCGCCGCCGATTCCGTCGACTATGGCATGATCCAGGTGCGCGCGTCGGCGCTGTCCGGCTCGCACGTCTTTTTCGACACGGTCAGCGTGGGGGCCACCATCAACGCGATGTTGGCCGCTGTGAAAGCCGAGGGGCTCACCGTGCTGGAGAACGTGGCCAAAGAGCCCCACATCGTGGACGTGGCCAACTTCCTGAACACCATGGGCGCCGATGTGCGCGGCGCGGGCACCGACGTCATCAAGATCCGCGGCGTGTCCCAGATGCACGGTGGCAGCTACGCCATCATCCCGGACCAGATCGAGGCCGGCAGCTACATGGTGGCGGCGGCCTTTACCGGCGGCAACGTGCTGGTCAAGAACATCATCCCCAAGCACCTGGAGCCCATCACCGCCAAGCTGGAAAAGGCGGGCGCCATGGTGGAGGAGTTCGACGAGGCGGTGCGCGTCACCCGCACAGGGCCGCTGCACCCGGTCAACATCAAAACGATGCCCCATCCGGGTTTCCCTACCGATATGCAGCCAATGATGACCGTGCTGATGAGCGTGGCCGACGGCACCTCCATCATCACCGAGGCCATCTGGGAGAACCGTTTCCGCTATGTGGACGAGCTGCTGCGCATGGGCGCAAATATCCAGGTGGACGGCCGCGTGGCCGTTGTGGAGGGCGTGCGGGAGCTGCAAAGCGCGCCCGTGCAAGCCTACGACCTGCGCGCGGGCGCGGCGCTGGTCATCGCGGCGCTGGGCGCCAAAGGCGTGAGCGAGGTGGAGGACATCTCCCACATCGAGCGCGGGTACGAGAACATCGTGGAGAAGTTCGCCGCCCTGGGGGCGGACATCCGCCGCGTGGGCAAGCCGCTCAGCGTGCTGCAGCAGGCTTTTTGAAAAGTGTGCCTTAAAGGGTGCGTAAGATGAGAATGGATACGGGCGCGCCCTGCGATGGGTGTGCCCGTTTGCTATTCACGGCTCCAGCCTACACGACAAAGTTTTAAGGGGAGATGGTGTGCAATGACGCTGCGCTACGAGGTGACGGTGGAGGATGTCGTGCAGTTCAATATGCATTACTTTGAGAACGAGGGTGGCCTGAAAAGGAATGTGCGCATGAATCGCCTGCGGCTCTGCATGATAGGGCTGATTGTGTTCTTTTCAATGATCTTGTGTATGCTTCCGCTGTACATCATTATTGGGCTGCTACCTCCTGTTCTTTTGGTTTTCCCGGTGCTGGTGATGATCGTGGTGATCATCGGGGTCGTTACGGCGCCCACGAGTATTTTACGCGTGATGCACAAGGCGTTCACAAAGCAACTGTCCGCTCCGAACGCGAGCCCGTCTTTAGGCCCCTGTGAACGCACCGTCGCGAACGGATGGATTACGGACGTAAGCACCAGAAGTACGACCCAGATTCCGCTGGGCAATATTTTGTACTGTGCAGAGACGCGTGATTGCCTGCTCCTATACTATTCCGGGATGGCCGCTGTTATCCTGCCGCTACGCGCGTTTGCTTCGCCCGAGCAGAAGGCGGCATTCCTTGCGCTGTTGGGTGGCCCGGGCATGGCCCACACACAAGGCGGCTGAATGCTGTGTTCGGCTCGGTCTGATAGATAAAGCGGGTGTTGCCGCCGCAATGCAGAGGGTCGTCTCCAATCAGGCGACCTTTTTCTTTTGCCTAATTTTTGCGCGCATGCTATACTGGATTTTGTCCGGTGCGGCTTTTTCCGCGCGTCGCCAAACGCCGGGACGCTGTCGTCGCAGGCGTTGCGGCAGTTCATTTCTTTAAAAGATCCCACACCGAAAGGACCCTTTGCTTATGCCCGCACACCCCTCCGCGCGCTTTGCCACCCTGTATAGCGGTTCGTCCGGCAACGCCGCCCTTATCGAGCAGGGCGGCCGCTGCCTGCTGGTCGATATCGGCAATTCCTGCCGCGCTACGCTTACCGTTGTGCAGCAGGTGGGCCTTGCGCACACGGCCATCGCCGGGGTGCTCATCACCCACGAGCACATCGACCACGTGCGGGGGCTGGAAGTCTTCCTGAAAAAAGTGCCGGTGCCGGTGTTCGCATCGGCCGCCACGCTGGACGTGTTGTGGCAGCAGGGCGCCCTGCCGCCCGCAGCGGAGCTGGTGGCCATCGAGGGCCGGGAGGAGCATATCGATGGCTTTGCGGTGCGCGGCTTCCCCACCAGCCACGACGCCGCCGGCTGCTGCGGTTTCCGCGTAACGGCGCCGGGCGGCGGTACCATGGCCATCGCCACCGACCTTGGCGAGATCACCGAGCCGGTGTTCGAGCACCTGCAGGACGCCTCCCTCGTGGCGCTGGAAGCCAATTACGACCGCGATATGCTGCGCACCGGCCCCTATCCCGCATACCTGAAAAAGCGCATCGACTCCGCCCGGGGGCATCTGTCCAACGAGGCCAGCGCCGCCGCCCTTGCCGCCCTTGTGGCGGGCGGCTGCCGGCAGGTGGCGCTCTGCCACCTGAGTGAGGAGAACAACCGGCCGGATCTGGCCCTCTCGGCGCTGGGGCGCGCGCTGGAAGCCGCCGGCCACGGCCTGGCCGAGGGGAGCATACAGGTGTCCCCCCGGTACAGCCCCGGCCGCTGGATGGCGTTTTAAGAGACGGTATGCGCGTCATCTAAAAACCGGGAAGGATATGCCTCTTTATGCAAAGCATCACCCTTTTGTGCGTGGGCAAGCCGGGCAAATTGTACGCCGGCCCCATTGCCGAGCTGGAAAAACGCCTCGCACCTCTCTGCCGTTTTTCGGCGGTGGAACTGGCCGAAGAGCCGCTGGACGAAAAGAACGCGTCGCCTGCCGGCATTGCCGCCGCGCTGGAAAAGGAAGGTGCGCGCCTGCTTGAAAAACTACCCAGGAAGGCGCTCGTGTTCGCACTGTGCGTGGAGGGCAAGCCCCTCACGAGCGAAGAACTTGCCGACACATTGTCTGCCGCTGCCGTGCAGGGTGCGGGGGACATCGTCTTCCTTATCGGTTCCTCCCACGGGCTTGCGCCTGCTGTGAAACAGGCGGCGGCGCACAAGCTTTCCCTCTCGGGTATGACGCTGCCCCACGGTCTCGCCCGCCTCGTGCTCACCGAGCAGGTATACCGCGCGCTGATGATCCGCGCGGGGACGAAGTATCACAAATGAATGGGCCGCGCTCTGGCGCGAATTCAGATGAAAAGTTAAAGGCAGACCATGAAAATCATTGCCCAAAATTTCAAAGGAAATTACCGTGAGATCGGCTTCGGGCTGTTCTTCAAGCTGCTCGAGGCCGTTCTGGAGCTGTTCGTGCCGCTGGTGATGGCAAACATCATCGACGTGGGCGTGGCGAACGGCGACGCGCGCTATGTGCTGCTGCACGGCCTGCTCATGCTGGGGCTGGCCGTTGTGGGCACCGGCGCGGGCATGCTCTGCCAGTATTTTGCCGCCGTGGCGGCCGGCCACTTCGGCCGCCGGCTGCGCAGCCAGCTGTACGGCCATGTCATGGGCTTTTCGGCGGCAGAGCTGGGCGTCCTTGGCGCCGGCGGGCTCATCACCCGCCTTACAAACGACGCAAACCAGGTGCAGACGGGCCTGAACATGTTTATCCGTCTGGCCACGCGGGTGCCCTTCCTCACCATCGGCGGCATCATCATGTCCATGGTGCTCAACCTGCGCATCGGCCTCATCTTTCTGCTCACTACGGTGCTCATCGTGGTCGTGCTGCTGCTCATCATGCGCCGCACGCTGCCCAGCTACACCCGCATCCAACAGGGACAGGACGAACTCTCCCGCCTGTCGGGCGAGAACCTGGAGGGTGCGCGGGTCATCCGCGCATTCTCGCGCCAGAAGCAGGAGAAGGAGCAGTTCAACCAGGCGGCCGATGGCCTGACCAACCTGCTTGTGCGGGTGGGCCGGCTCTCGGTCGCCCTCAGTCCCATCACCACCGTCATCGCGAATCTTGCAGTGGCGCTCATCGTCTGGATGGGCGCCGGCTTTGCATACCAGGGCGAGATGGAGCCCGGCATCATCATCGCGCTGGTGAACTACATGGCCACCATCCTGCTGGCGCTGGTGGTGGGCGCCAACCTCATCGTCATCTTCACCCGGGCGCTGGCCAGCGCCGGCCGGGTGGCGGAGGTGCTGCAGATGCAGCCCTCCATCGCCGACGGGCCTGGTGCCAGCCCCCAGCCCGGTGCGCCCACGCTCGCGTTCGAGGACGTCTGCTTTGCCTACCCGGACAGCGAGGAGAACTCGCTGTGCGGTGCGAATTTTACGGCCGACCCCGGCGACGTGGTGGGCGTCATAGGCGGCACGGGCAGCGGCAAATCCACGCTGGCGGCGCTCGTGCTGCGCTACTTCGACACCCGCGACGGCGCGGTGCGTCTGCACGGCGCCAACGTGCGCGACTATACTCTGCAAGACCTGCGCGGGCGCATCGGCTTTGTGCCCCAAGGCGCGCAACTTTTCACCGGCACGGTGCGGCACAACCTGCTCATGGCCCGGCCGAACGCCACCGAGGAACAGATGTGGGCGGCGCTGGAGGTGGCCCAGGCGGCGGACTTTGTACGCGAAAAGCCGAGCGGCTTGGATGCGAATATCCTGGAGGGTGGCGCCAACCTCTCGGGTGGCCAACGCCAACGGCTCACCATCGCGCGGGCGGTGCTGCGCGAACCGGAGCTGCTCATCCTGGACGACGCCTCCTCCGCGCTGGACTACGCCACCGATGCGCGCCTGCGCAAGAGCCTGCGTGGCTTTGCGCGCGAGGGGCTCACCCCCGGAGGCGAGCTGGACGCCGCAGGCAGGCCCCGCCCGCCCATGACCACGCTGCTCATCAGCCAGCGGGCCGCCACCCTGCGCGACGCAAACCTCATCCTCGTGCTGGACGAGGGCAACGTGGTGGGGCAGGGGACCTTTGAAGAGCTGCTGCGCACCAGTGAGGTGTTCCGGGAGATATGCGAATCGCAGGGAACGGCCTGAGAGGGGAAAGAGACCGAGTGCTCACGCTGGATATATGCTACCATCCCCTTGTTTACATCCGCTAAACCGACCAAACCCGCGCCCCGCCCGTGGTATGCTGTAAAAAACGGAAAGGTACCCAGCGGAGGTGAGATGACCATGCACAGCATAGCGGCCTTTTTCGGCGCGCGCATCGGACGGGGCGGCCTGTTGCGCATCCTGCAAACGCTGGTGTGCGCCGGCCTGTTGGTGGCGCTGCATGTCCTGCTGTTGCCGCAGTACATCGCCCTGGCTTGTGTATCGCTCATGGTGGCGCTATACACCATCACCTCCAGCGAGCTCACCGCCCGGCAGGTGGCCAAACGTATGACGCGGGCATTCATCCTGGGCGCGGTCATCTCCTTCGCGGTGCTCATCTGGCTGCCCCACACGCTGTGGGCCTATCTGCTGGCCGTGTTTTTGGCGTCCCTGCTCACATCCATCGCCACCAAAGGCAACTTTATCGCGCTGCCGCTGGTGGTGCTCAACATCCTGTTTTTTAGCTATGCATCGCCCGCCAGCTACCTGTTCCTGGCGCTGCTTGTCATTGGCGAGGCGCTGCTGGGCGGGCTGCTGGGCGCTCTGAACCTACGCGTTTCGGACGCACTTGCCAAGCGCGCCAGCGCCGAGGCAACCTCCCCCCGCACCATTCCCGCGCTGCAAAAGCCGCCGCCTGCCCCGCCGCCCAAACAGCCGGGCATCGGGCGCGCAATCGTCCATCTGTTCAAAACACTAGATATGCGCTTTTACAAGGTGATGGTGGCAGCGCTGCTTAGCTGCCTCGTGTACCTTGTTTTGGGCAGTTTCATGGAAGTGCTGTACCCCATCTTCATCTACAACGCCGTGTTCATCGTGGCGCAGGCAACAACCAGTGGCACCCGCAAAAGCGGCTTCAAGCGCCTGGCCGGCATCCTCATCGGCGCGGCCATCGGTACGCTGCTCTTCGCCTTCTTCGGTGCGCTGCCCTGGTACCTCTTGCTCATCCCGCTGGGCGTGGCGCTGGCCGTCACGGTGGACTATCTCATCTTCAAGGCCTATTACAACACCACCATCATCATGGTGTTCCTGCTCATGGTGCACTCCACGGGCGGCAGCGCCACCGGCCTGCGCTATGTCGTCAGCCGGGTGGTGCTCAACGCGGCGGGCATTCTCATCATCCTGCTGGTGGAGCTGTTGTTCGGCTGGGTGGAGCACCGCCGCAGGCACACCCCGCAGGCAAAAGCCAGGCAGGTGGACGCTCGCGTACCCGAAGACGCGTCCCTCGCCGCCCCACCAGCTAAGGCGCCACCACAATAGGGAACGTACTTTTTTATCTGTCCAAGCAACGAGGAAGGCATAGGAAGAGATGAAAACCTACACCATCAAACGCATCGGCGGCTACATCCTGCCGTACAAAGCATCGCTCTGCGCCGCCATTTTGGGGGCGCTGCTCAGTGTGCCGCTTATGCTGCTGGCCCCTGTGCTGGTGGGCCGCGCCATCGATCATATCCTGGGCCCCGGACGGGTGGAATTCGAGGTTATCGGCCCCATCCTGTTGGTCATGGCGGGCACAGTGGTGGCGGCCGGCCTCTTGCAGTGGATGGGCCAGGTGGCCACCCGCCGCCTTTCGGCCTATGCCGCGCGCGACATGCGCCGCCAGGCGTTCGAGCGGCTGGCCGAGGTGCCGGTGAAAACGCTGGACAATCATCCCCGGGGTGATCTGACCAGCCGCCTGGTAAACGACGCCGACGCCGTGGCCGAGGGCATGCTGCAGGGCATTGGCCAGTTGTTTCCCGGTGTCGTCACCATCCTGGCAACGGTGGTCATCATGCTGGTCCTGAACCCTGTCATCGGCGTGGTGGTCATCGTTGTAACGCCGTTGTCCATCCTGTTCGCGCGGTTTTTGGGGCGGCGCTCGGCCCGCATGTTCCGCGATATGAGCGCTGCGCAGGGCGCTATTGGCAGCTACGTGGCCGAGATGGTGCGCGGTCAGCCTATGGTGCGCGCGCTGGGCTACGAGGCCGACAGCACCGAGGTGTTTGGGGTGATGAACAAGACCCACGCCGACGCCTATTTTAAAGCCACCTTCTACTCGGCCGTCATCAACCCCGGCACCCGGCTGGTGAACGCCATCGTGTTTGCGGCGGTGGGCACGCTGGGCGGGCTGTACGCCATCGCCGGAGGCATCACGGTGGGCGGCCTGTCCGCCTTCCTCAGCTATGCAAACCAGTACACGAAGCCTTTCAATGACGTCACTGCCGTGCTCACCCAGATCCAGGGCGCCATCGCCAGCGCCGAGCGCCTGTTTGAGGTCATCGACTGGGCGCCCGAGCCGGGCGACGACGAGGTGGCCGGCGGCAGGGCGCTCATCCCCGCCCATGGCGAAGGCCACGTGCGCGCCGAGGGCGTTTCCTTCTCCTACCGGCCGGACGTCCCCCTCATCCGGGACCTGCACTTCAACGCGGAACCGGGCAAACGCTTCGCGCTGGTGGGGCCCACCGGCTGTGGCAAGACGACGATCATCAACCTGCTCATGCGGTTTTACGAGATCGACGAGGGGACCATTAGCGTGGATGGGCAAGACGCCAAGCGCATCGCGCGGGGAGCGCTGCGATCGCTGTATGGTATGGTGCTGCAGGACACTTGGCTAAAAAACGCAACTGTTCGGGAGAACATCGCCTACGCAAAACCGGACGCCACCATGGAAGAGGTGGTGGCCGCGGCCAAGGAAGCGCTGGCCCATGGCTTCATCAAGCGGCTGCCCCAGGGGTACGATACCGTCCTCAAGCCCGGCGGCGAGGGTCTCTCGGCCGGCCAGCGGCAGCTGCTCTGCATTGCGCGCATCATGCTGGCAAGGCCGGATATCCTCATCTTGGACGAGGCCACATCCTCCATCGACACCCGCACCGAGATGCTCATCCAGCGCGCGCTG
This sequence comes from Oscillospiraceae bacterium, assembly GCA_031548875.1. Lineage (GTDB taxonomy): Bacteria > Bacillota > Clostridia > Oscillospirales > Ruminococcaceae > JAAYCI01. The sequence continues at coordinate 34,861 of JAVBQQ010000006.1, read as the reverse complement.
GAAAAATTGATGCGCGGCCATACCAGCTTTATCGTGGCGCACCGGCTGTCCACCATCCAGAGCGCGGACGAGATCCTGGTGATGAACAAGGGCCGTGTCATCGAGCGGGGCCGACACGAGGAACTGCTGGACAAAGGTGGCTTTTACGCAAAGCTCTACAACAGCCAGTTTGGCGAGCAGGCCCCGGCAGTATAAAATGGGCGCCCCGGAAGGGGCGCCTGCTGGTTTGCGATGATTATTTGATGCCATCAAAAAAAGACATGCCTGTCATCCACACTCATTAAATGGCAGATAATGGCGTATCTATTATCTAATGTACAATGCGGCAACAGAATAGCAAGCCTGCAATTTGTACAGCAGCAAGCAGAAAAGCCATGTATAGAATCAGATGAGACACTAATTAAGCTCAAAGCGGAAAGCGATGGGAGGAAGCCTCTCGCCTTCAGAACGGCGCGTAGAACACCTCGCTTACCTCAGGCGCCGCCCGCCCGGCGCTCACCTCGGCCAGTTTTTGCATGAGGGCTTCCTCGCCCCCGGCGGGCAGCACGGCTTCCAAGCGCACCTCGCCCTCGAATACCGGCTCGCCAAGGCGCGCGCCAGCCTCTTCCAACACCCGGCGCGCCGGCTCGTACAGCGGGTAGGGCAGGGAGAGGGAAAGCCGCACGCAGGGCCGCACAGTTTGCAGCTGGGCGCCCTCCAGCGCGGCCTTGGCTGCGGCGGTGTAGGCGCGCACAAGCCCCCCCGTGCCCAGCAGCACGCCGCCGAAATATCGCGTGACCACGATGATACAGTTGGCCACTTCGGCGTGCTGCAGCACGCCCAGTACCGGCAGGCCACCCGTTCCCGAGGGCTCGCCGTCATCCGAGTAGCGGGTGCGGCTGCCCTCGCGCAAAGCGTAGGCATACACGTTGTGCCGCGCCTGGCGGTGGGCGGCACGCACTCCGGCTAGCACGGCCTGGGCGGCCTCCTCGCTGGTGGCGGGGGCGGCCAGACCGATGAACTCGCTCTTCTTTTCAATGATGCGCCCCTCACTTTGCGCAGCGATAGTGTGGTATGCCTCCGTGCCCTCCGCCCCCTTTCAGTGTTCTATATCCCAAAAACAAGACCGACGGCCCGCAGGCCGTCGGTCACTCTGTCGCGTTTTACTTTTTGGCCTGTTCTTCGGCAAGGTTGAAACGCTTTTTGAACCGGTCCACGCGCCCGCCGGTGTCCACCAGCTTCTGCTTGCCGGTGTAGAACGGATGGCACTTGTTACACACTTCCACGCGGATGTCGTCCGTGGTGGAGCGCGTCTGGAAGCTGTTGCCACAGGCACAGGTCACGGTGGATTCGTCGTATTTAGGGTGGATGCCTTCTCTCATCTCGTGTTCACCTCTATTCTGCATAAGGAGCCGTTTGCTCCGCCTGGCATGCCCGGCGTTGCCGAACAAACGGGTTTATGGGTTCGTACCTTGCTATTCTATCACACGGATGTGTCAAAAGCAAGGCTTTTTCGCAGGGGGGGTGCCCCCTCACTTCATCAGTGGCGCCATGGCGGCGGCCAGCTTGTCTTGTACGGCTCCGGCCTCGGCCATGGAGGCAGCCTTGGTGGTGTAGTACACCTTCACCTTGGGCTCGGTACCGCTCGGCCGCACGATCACCGAGTGCCCGCCCTCCAGCGTGTAGTGTAGCACATCGGCCGGCGGCAGGGCCACGTGTGCCTGCTTGCCGGTGGTAAGTTCCCTGTGGGTGCCCGCCTGCAGGTCGTCTACGGTCAGCACACGGCAGCCGCCAATGGCTTTGGGTGTCGTTTTGCGCAAGCCGGCCATGATGTCCGCCATGCGCTGCATGTCGGCCAGCCCCTCGAACTCGAAGCTGTCCACCGCACTCAGATAGTGGCCATAGTTCTCGTACAGTGCGTCCAGCGCGTCCAGCAGCGTGGCGCCCCGTTTCTTGTGCCAGGCGGCCATCTCGCAGATGAGCATGGAGGCCACCACGGCGTCCTTGTCCCGCACATGGGTGCCGGCAAGGTAGCCGTAGCTCTCCTCGAAGCCGAAAACAAAACGCGATTCTTCGCCCTTCTCTTCCAACTGACGTATCTGCTCGCCGATGTATTTAAACCCTGTGAGCACCCTTACCATCTCCACGCCCCAGTGGGCGGCCACGGCTGCGGCCATGGGGGTGGAAACGATGCTTTCCACGGCCACCGGCCGTGTGGGCAGTGTACCCGCCTCGGTGCGGGCGGTGCAGATATAATCCAGCAGCAGCACGCCCACCTCGTTGCCGGTGAGCAGGCGGTATTCGCCGTCTGTGCCGCGCACTGCGATGCCCACGCGGTCGGCGTCGGGGTCGGTGGCAAGGGCGAGGTCGGCGCCAATCTGGCGGGCAAAGTCCAGCGAGAGTTGCATCGTCTCCCGGCGTTCCGGGTTTGGGTACGGGCAGGTGGGGAAGCTGCCGTCAGGCATCTCCTGCTCGGGCACCACGCTCACGTCGCGGAAGCCCATCTCCCGCAGAACCCGGCGCACGGGAAGGTTTCCGGCGCCGTTCAGAGGGGAATACACCAGCTTCAAATGTGTTTCCATGGCAACGCCGGGGCGCACGGCCTGCGCCTTCACGCAGGAAAAATACTCCTCCAGCACGCCGTCGGGGATATAGCGGCAGCTACTGCCGCGCAGGGGGCGTTCGAACCCGAGGGTGGAGACGCCTTCAAAAATGTCCACCTTCTCCACTTCGGCAGTCACGGCGGCGCTCTCCTCGGTGCTCAGCTGACAGCCGTCGGAGCCATACACCTTGTAGCCGTTGTACTTGGCGGGGTTGTGGCTGGCTGTGATCATGATGCCCGCATCGGCGCCCAGGTTGCGCACGGCAAAGCTGAGGGCGGGCACGGGCTCCAGCTGCGGGTACAGCGCGGCAGTGATATCGTTAGCGGCCAGTACGCCAGCGGCTTCCTTGGCAAAGCGCTCGCTGTTCTTGCGGCTGTCGTACGAGATGGCGACGAGCAGGTCTTCCTCATCGCGTCGTTTCAGCCAGTTGGCCAGGCCTTGGGTGGCCCTGCGCACGGTGTAGATGTTCATGCGGTTGGTGCCCGCGCCCAGCACGCCGCGCAGCCCTGCTGTGCCGAAAGAAAGGTCGGTGGCGAAACGGTCGCGAATGGCTTCGTCGTCGCCCGCGATGGCACGTAGTTCCATCGTCAGCTCGTCGTCTTCCAGCTTGCGCTTCGTCCAGCGGGTGTATTCACGCATGTACATGGGCGTCATCTTCTTTCTGTGGCGCCTGTGGCACGACCGCCGGTTTCTCTTCCGCCGGCTTTTTGGCAGTGGTGGCGGTTGCTTTGGCGGCACCTGCTGCGGCGTCCGACTGCTTCGCGGCGGTTGCCGCCTTGGCGGGGGTTTTCTTTGTGGCGGGCTTCTTCGCCGCCGGTTTTTTAGTCGTTGCAGTGGCTGCCTTTATGTCGTTGGTTGCATCGTTTGCCTGCTTCGCGGTGGTTGCCGCCCTGGCGGGGGTTTTCTTTGCGGCGGGCTTCTTCGCCGCCGGTTTTTTAGTCGTTGCGGTGGATGCCGTTATGTCGTCGGTTGCCTGCTTCGCGGTGGTTGCCGCCTTGGCGGGGGTTTTCTTTGCGGCGGGTTTCTTCGCCGCCGGTTTTTTAGTCGTTGCAATGGATGCCTTTGTGTCGTCGGTTGCATCGTTTGCCTGCTTCGCGGTGGTTGCCGCCTTGGCGGGGGTTTTCTTTGAGGCGGGCTTCTTCGCCGCCGTTTTTTTAGTCGTTGCAGTGGGTTCCGTTGTGTCGTCGGTTGTGGCATCCGCTGCCTTTTGGACGGGCGTTGCAGACTTTGCAGCAGCGCCTGCTTTTTTGCCGCCGGATGCTCGCGCAAAGCTCTCGCCGGTTATGGGTTTTGCGCTCTTTTCTGTCTTCTTGGCAGCAGTCGATTTTTTGGCGGGTGCTTTCCTCACGGGGGCTACGGGTGTGTCTGCCTCTGCGGGTGCAGCCACCGCCAAAGCGGTGGGAACCGCAGCCCGGGGCGCGGCAACAGTTGCGCGGTTGGCGGAACTGGCACCTGCGGCGCCGCCCGGACCGCTCGTCGTCGCCTGCCCGGCGGAGGCCGCGGCCTTCTGGCGTGGTGCGCGCCGGAACCACCACAGCCCAATCAAAATAGCCAGCGCCGCCACAACGATAAAAATGCCCAGTGGCAGTGTCCAGCGCAGCAGGTCCGCGTCCGTCCTGTCGGTGCCCGTCGTCGTGTTGGCGGGCGGGTGCGCTGTGCTGGCCGCGGGTTGGCCACTGCTTTTGGCGGGCAGGATTGTCACGTTCAGCTTGGCCGACTTGCCGTCCGGCCCTTCGTATAAGATGAGCGATGAACCGGTGCGCAACGGCTCAAAGGTGGGGGAGCCGTCGAACGTGGCCGAAAAATAGGCATCGTCCCACTTCCAGCAGCTCGCGTCCAGGGCACCACTCGAATCACACCCCAGTGTGAACGCTTCGCCCATCCGCACATTGTCGGGCAGGCCGGCAAGCGCAAAGGCGGGGGCCGACGCGGCGCTTGGGGCTGCGGAAGCCCCGCCCCCGGCGCCCTGCACGGTGAGCGTGTAGGTGATGGAGGCGACATTGGACGGCGTTGCCACAGGCAGCGAATAGATGACACTGTATACGCCGGGCTTGTCCATGTCCACGTCGTCTACGCGCTCGCCGTCCAACAGCACAGTCTGGGTCACTTCCAGGTCGCGCGGTTTTGTAAGCAGCCAGGCTGGGGCCGAATTGGCCAGGGCCACGTAGTCGTACCCCAGGCGGGTGAGCACGACGCAGGGCACCTTGAACGTCTCTCCCTGGCGCAGGGTGGCGCTGTCGCCCTCTACAAAGGAGAGATAGGCCACAGGACGCTGATAGCCGGCGAAGGTATCCACGTTGCGGTCGGTCAGCAGCGCGGGGTACCCGGGGGAAAAATCCAGCGCGCAATAGGTGAGGCAGCCGTTGGAAAGGGTGTATTTCTTGGGCCACACGAGCTCTTCCAACGCGGTGCACCCGTAAAACATCTTGCGCGAAAGCCTTGCGCCCTCGGGCAGCACCACCTTTTTCAGCGTCGTACAGTCCATGAATGTCTCGTCGGCAAAGGTGCCCGTATAAGCGGAAAGGTCCAGTTCGGTAAGGTTCAGCAGCGTGCCCTTCACAAAACTGCCGTCGTCGGCCGTCAGCTGCCCGTCGCCGGATATCTTCAGCTTGGTGATCTCGTTATAAGCGGGATCTTTCCCGCCCGACGTTTCTTTGGAAAGCAGGGTCTGCAAATCAAAGCCGTGCCGCATCACCACCGACGCGGAGGCGGCCTGAGCGCGCACAAGCGGCAGGCAGGCCGCAAAAAACAACAACGCCAGGGCCACCACTGCCACACGCAGGGTTTTTTTTGTCAATCGAACCGTAGGCTGCTCCAAAGTGTTCCTCCACCAAATTGTTCGTAAAAACCGCGCCGTCAAAACGCTGAACATGCCGGATGCATACAAATGCATCCGGCCCGTCGCGCGGCCATCTGTCAAGATGGGCTCCTTACAATATAATATCATACACAAAAACGCAGCAATGCGCAATGCGCTGGAAAAAAAAAGAGGAGATTGTCACATTTTGGGTCCAAAAAACAAAAAACAGCGCCTTTGCTTGGCAAAGGCGCCATCTGGCCGGGCCAAAGAGGGGATAGACCGTTCTTTGGCCTGGCGGCACTCTAGGCTGCTGCGTGCGTTTCTGTGCGCAGGGCTCGCTTAAGCCCGGATGTCCATCTGGTGCCCAAACGAAGGGGGCGATGCCTGCTGCATCATGTCGATCAGCCCCTGTGTTTGCACCTCGGCCACATCCATTGCGTTCTTGGTTACCGAAATGGAAACCTGTTGCATCACGTTCGCCTGGGAAAGTGCCATGGAAAGGGAAGCGATGTCCATGCATTGCCTCCTTGTATGGATTGACGGGCAAATACCAGTAAAAGATCTGGCCCGCTGTTTATCTATTCGGCAAAAAACGGCGGATGTTTACGGCAGGGCCCGCATTTTAAAAAAAACGCCTTTTGAAAGACATATACTTCCTTGCCGCACCCGTCTAAGACGGGGGATTGTTGCGCGGGTCGAACGTGTAGGCCACCCGCTTGGAGCGCCAGAAGTACACGATCCAGCATACATACCACGCAACCAGGACGATGCCGACGGCAATGAACATGCCCACAGCCACGCTGGCCACGGCGCTGATATACTCGGGAGTGATGAGGTATGCGTATTCCGACGGCAGCGAACCCAAAAGCTCGTCCCATATCTGGCTTCCGCTCACCACGAGAAAGTTGTTCATGTAGTTTGCCATGATAAAAGACAAGACCGCCCCGACAAACCCGATGATGGCACGAATGATGAACCACCAGCGGAAATTCAGGCTGCGCTTGTTGATGCAGAGGAGGACCATGACGGCGGGGAAGATGTAGAGGACGAGTTCGAGCGCCACGCCCAGCCAGTTGAGGGCGATGAGATTGGTGATGAGGCCAAGGGCGGAAAAGGCAAGACCGATGCACAAAAATACGAAGTAGGCCATCAGCCAGCCGCCCAGCTTTACCTTTTCCCGCGGCAGCGGGTAGTAAGGCTGGCCGGGCGTGCCGTAAGGCGGGGGCTGCATCCCGTAGGGAGGCGGCCCGGCATAAGGCTGCTGGGGCGGCGCACCGTAAGGCGTGCCATAAGGGGGCGGGGGCGCATAGCTGCCGGGCTGGGTGTACACCGGCGTATGGGCAGGTGGCTGGGTCACATCCACTGCCTGTGCGGCGGCCACGGTGTTTGGGGGCGTCATCGAATCTGCGGCGGCGGCAATGTCCGCCATCGTGCCGCTCATGGGTTCAGCGGGTGCACCCACGGCGCCGGGGGCGGCGCCCTCGCTGCGCGCAGCATCCACCCGGGCAATCTCCAGTTCCTGCCCGCAGGTAGTGCACACAAGGCGCTGGCCCTCGGCGCAGGCGGGGCAGGTGTCGGCGCCCAAAGCGCCCTGGCAGGTGGGGCAGGAAAGGGGCGTAAACGCCTTCCCGCATTTTGAACAGGTCATCGTAGCCTCCCTCTTCGCGCGCCGGGTTGACCGATCACGCGATGTCTATACGCTTCTATACTACCTTCTTGCACCCTAAAAGGCAAGAAAAGGATGAGGCCGACGTTTGCCATTGCTCCACAAACACGCGAAAAATTTGCAAAAATCTACCCGCCTTGTATTTTAGCAAAACACATGGTAGAATGCAGGAAACTGACAGTACCGGTCACCGCCTGCCCCGCGCCCTGCGTGCCGAGGGCATGTGATACCCCGCCCTTTGAGGCGGCATATCCGTCTTGCCGTTGCTTTGCAAGAGTATAAAATGGGACGAAAGGAACGAACTGATGGCAAATATTTGGCACGATATGAGCCCCAAACGCATACACCCGCACGATTTCATGGCGGTCATAGAGATCGAGAAGGGTTCCAAGACCAAGTACGAGCTGGACAAGGAAACCGGCGCCCTGATCTTGGACCGCATCCTGCACACCTCCACCCATTACCCGGCCAACTATGGGTTTATCCCGCGCACCTACGCCGACGACGGCGACCCGCTGGACGTGCTGGTGTTGTGCAGTGAGAACCTGTATCCGCTCAGCCTGGTGCGCTGCTATCCCATCGGCATGATCACGATGATGGACAGTGGCCGCATGGATGAAAAGATCATCGCCGTGCCGTTCAGCGACCCCACCTACAGCGAGTACAAGAGCATCAGTGAGCTGCCCAGCCATGTCATCAGCGAGATGCGCCACTTTTTCACCGTGTACAAAAGCCTGGAAGGCAAGGAGACGGTGGTGGACGACGAACAAGGCCCGGAGATCGCGCAGGAGACCATCCGCAAAGCGCTTGAGACCTACATCGAAGATTTCTGCCGTCAGCGGCAGTAACGCAAACGGCAAGGAGGGAAATACCCATGGGTGTGGGGGCGCCGAAGGTGAGGGGGCGGTGTGCGACGGTATGCATCGCGGCCCTGCTTTTGTGCGCTTTTTCAATGCTTTCCGGCTGTGTGCAGGCGGCCGGCACCCAAGAGACCACCCCGCCGGAGAACAAGTTCCGCGTCGTCTATGCGGCCGATTTCGAGTTTGCTCCCTTCCGCGTGGAGACCGACGAGGGTTATTTTGGCTACGAGATCGACGTGAACACCCGTATCTTTGCAGATACGAAGTACGAGCTGGATTACCAGTTCCAAGACCTTGCCATCGACAATCTGGAGGAACTGGCCAAGGACAAATCCATTGATATCTTCGGCTGGCGTGTCATCACGCCCGCCACACAGGAGTATATGCTGCTCAGCGACCCGGTGTACGAGTTCAACTGGGGCGCCGTCACGCTGCAAAGCTTTTCCGACCAGCAGCTGGATGCGGAGGAATATTTCAAGCACAAGATCGGCATCGTGAACAAGAAGTATCCATACAACTATCTTGTCACCCAGCTGGGCGTTACGGACTATGTCATCTACGAGCGCTACGAGGAAGCGGCCCAGGCCCTTGTAGACGGCGACATCGACATCTGGTTCGAGGAACGGGAGATCGTCAACTACTACATCGCGCGCGCCAGCCATTTTTCGCCGCCCTATTTCCACGAGGAGACCTGCATCGAAGTGCCGGTGGGGCTGCTCATCCGCCCCGACCTCACCGAACTGCACGCCACCATAAACGAGCAGATTGCCAAGATGAAGCGGGACGGCGAGCTGGAGACGTTTTACCTGCGCCATTTCCAAAAGCACAGTGAGGAGTTTCTGGCAAGCGAGGCGGCCCGCACCCGCAACATTATGCTGGTGAGCGCGGGCGCCATCCTGGTGCTCTTCCTCATCGTGCTGTACATCCTGCACATCAACCGGCGCTACGCCCGCACCTCGGAGGAGCTTTCGCGCACCTTCGCGTCGCTGGAGGAGGCGAAGGAGCAGTTCTCGGCTGCGGTGGACGGCGCCAACGACGGCATCCTGTACTACTCGCGGCGCACCGGCAAGCTGGTGTTGTCCGAGCGGTTCTGCCAGCTGTTCCACCTGCCGCACAAAAAACGGTTCGAGCTGAAGGAGCTGGAAGCCATGCTGCTTGGCAAGGTGCATCCCAAGCACCATGCCGAGGTGCGCGCCTTTGCCGCCTGCTTCGGCCAGGAGGAGGAAACGGCCTTCAATGCCGAGTTCCTGCTCACCGACCCTGACGCCGCCCAATGGGTTTCGCTGCGCGTCAAGTTTGAGTATAACGGTGACAATTGGGTGGGCGGCGGCACCCTGTCCGATATCACCGAGCGCAAGGAGGCCGAGGCCCAGACGCTCTTCTTCGCCCGGCACGACTACCTCACGGGCATCTTCAACCGCATGTACCTCATCCAGCTGTCCGCAGACGTCATCGGCGCCGCACGCGAGAGCGGGTCGGATTTTGCAACGTTGTACATCGACCTGGACAATTTCAAGAAGATCAACGACAACTATGGGCACGACTATGGCGACGAGGCGCTCAAGCTGGTGGTGAAAACGATACAGGAAATGCTGCCGCCGGACGCCATCCTCGCGCGGGTGGGCGGCGACGAGTTCGTGGTGCTGCTGCCCGGGCGCCACGCTCCAGCTGACGTGTGCGTGGAGATGAACCGCCAGGTGGCCCGCCTGTGCGTGAAGGATGTACTCATCGGGGCATCCATCGGCGTTTCCCGCTTCCCGCAGGATGCCGTGACCATCGAGGAGCTCATCGTAAAGGCGGACCTTGCCTCCCGTGCGGCAAAAACCGCGGGCAAGAACGGTTTCACCTTCTACGAGCCGGACCCCGCATCCTGAATCAATCAACAAAACAGCCCCCTTTGCAGGGGGCTGTTCTTGTATCCGGTGGCCTCACACCGGCCACACCACCTCGAAATCCTCGAACAGCACAGCCATCTCGGGGTCGAATGCGTAGCCCAGCCGGGCGCCCTCCTCGTTGAAAAAGCGCTTGTGTCCCTCCTGCCAGGAAAGGAGATCCTCATCCTCTCCCTCGCGTTTGCATAGATCCCAGTCCACCTCGTTAAAGGGCAGCATCCGGGTGGCCGTCGTGCGTATAACACAGGCGGGTTTTCCCGCCCCGTCGGTCACGATGGAAAGATCCCCCGCGCGGGGCGTGCGGCGGTTTTCGGCGCGGTAGGCGGCCATGGCCGAGCAGGTGGCACGCTTGCGCCCATCCAGCACCAGTGCAAGCAACTCATCCGCCATGCGCGCATTGCTGCCAAAGGCAAACACGTCGTAGCAGGCGGGGGCGGCGGTCTCTACCCCGCTTGTTTCGTCGCACCCGGTTCCGCCGCTCTCAGACCGTCGCGTGGCGCCGGTTTGCCAGGTTTCTGCGGCGGCGGAGCTCCCGCGCAGGAACCGCTGCCAGAACGCTTCGATCTCCGCACCGCGCCCGGCATCCAGGTAGCGCTTCGTGTATGGGCATACGGCGATGCACCGCCCACAGAGGGAGATCTCCTGCTCCACGCCGGGGAGGTACTGCCGCGCGCGGGCACTGGCCGTCTCCCTGCATGCGGCTGCATCAAAGATTGCGTCTCGCCCGGCCGACGCGCTCCACAGCGGGCCCTTCACGGCGGCGCCGGGGCAGTTCTCCACACAGGCGGTGCAGCTGCCGCACCGGGGTGCGGTAGCGTCCTGCACCGTGCTTATCCCGTCACACCCGGTTCCGCCATCCTCAAACACGCACCGGGCATCTGAAGTTGCGTTGCGACTGTCACTCGAGGCGGCCACGGGAAGCGGCGCGTCTGTGAGTAGCGAGGAGATGCGCACCGCACTGCCGTAGGGCTCTGTAACCAAAAGCGCGCACCGGCCGATCCATCCCATCCCCGCGCGCACGGCCACCGTCTTGTTTGGCAGGGGGGTGCTGTTGTTCGCGTCGACGATCAGGTTGGCACGGCTTTGGGCCATGGCCGTGTAGCCCATGCCGCGCAGCAGTTCGGCGCAGGCCTCCACAGTCTCGTCCAGCAGGGCGTATAGCTCACGGTAGGCGTCATAATAGGCCGGTGTGGGGGCGTCGAGAAGTGGGGCCACCACCTCGCGCTCCAGCGCCACGCCCACGGCAACGCCCCGCGGGAAGCCCTGCGCATTGGGCAGGCCCGCAAGGTCGGCGAAAGCCACGAGATCCATCCCCCGCTCGCGCAGGAACCACTCGACCCTGTCCGCTAATTGCTGCATCTTTCGTCCCTCCCCGTCAAAAATCGCCCCCGCTTTGCGGGGGCGGTGCTGTTCTTCTTCAGTCGTCCGCACGCACGGCTTCCAGCTGGAAGGTGAGCATGATATTGCTGTTGATGTGCTTTTTGTAGAAAAGTTTGCGGATGCGCTCGAACACCACGTCGCGCCCATTCTTGCTGCGCATGGGCAGCAGCACGGCAAACTGGGAGGAAGAATACCGCGAGATGGAATCCCCCTTGCGCAGCGTGGCCTGCAGGGAGGCCATCAGGTCGTGCATCACGGCGTCCAGCACGAATGGTTCGAACGTTTCGCCCATGCGGTTCTCTACTGTGATGAGCACGAGATACATCTCGCTCTCCGAGCGCTCCAGGTTGCGCACCTGCAGCTGGTAGATGTCGCGGAAGATGGAGAAGTCGCACACGAACGCCCCGCCCAGCACCTCGCTCTGCAACAGTGTCTCGCGTATGGTGCCAATGTCCGCCTTGGCGGCAAGGTCGCTCTTGATCAGCTCCTTGTAGAAGTTCAGCATGCGCTCGCTGGGCTCGATGCCCAGGTATTTGTAATACAGCTCGGTGACGTGGTTGTACTGGCTCAGCGCCACGTTGTTGCGGCCCAGGCGCTTCAGGGCGCCCATCAGCTCCATGTTCAGCCCCTCGTCGAAGGCGTCGATATCGATGGCGATACGGCAGACGTGGATGACCATCTCGTCGTCGCCCGCCGTCTTCAGGTGCTCGATGAAGCGGTGCACGGTCTTCAGGTAGAGGTTGTGTAAAAACAGGCTGCGCGTGGCCATGCCTTCCTCCCCGCTGGACGAGGGGGCAAGGTCGCCCTGGTATACGCTCAAAAGGCGGAAGTAGGCTTCGCGCTGCTCGTCGCCAAAGGCCGGCGTGGCCATCAGGCTGCTGCACAGTTGTTCGAACTCCTCCACGTCCACGTTGCAGGGCAGGTCGGGATTCCAGCAGTAGGCGCCCTTGATGGCCACGATGCAGTTGCGCAGGGCGGGGTCTGCCTTGGCAAGGCTGGCCCGCGTGCGGCTGATCATCGTCTTCAGTGCGTTTTCGGGGTTGGCGATGCGTTCCTCCGCCCAGAAGGCGTCGGTGAGGTCCACGATGGAAACGGGCCGCGTGCGGTTGAGGATGAGGAACTTGAGCAGATGCACGCTCTTGGACGCACCGGGCAGGTACTGCAGCACCGACACGCCGTCCACGGTGATGTCGAACTTCCCAAGCAGAAAAACCTCCACCCGGCAGCTTTGGGATGCGGCAGGCAGAACGGTGGTTTCCTCTATGTCGATCTTGTTCGTGGTGACAGCTTTTTTTGCCATACCCAGTGCCCCTTCCTTGCCCTGCCCGGCGGGTGTGCCGGGCGCCGGAACCGTCTCGGTGTATTACTATCAATGTTACCACAAACCAGGACGGAATTCCATCTATTTGTGTTGATTGACACCTTCCCCCTCACGGCAAAAGACTTGTAATTGCTTTTCAGGAAGTTTACTATGGATAATAGAGCATCTGGGCACCAGGTGTGGATTTTTATGGGCAAAGAAGGTTTTGAAATGGATACCCAGCAGAGTGCGGCGATGCAAAACCCCCTGGGGTACGAGCGCATCGGCAAGCTGCTCGTCAAATTTGCCGTCCCCAGCGTCATCAGCCTGCTGGTGGGGGCGCTGTATAATATCGTGGATCAGTTCTTTATCGGCCAGGGCGTGGGTATGCTGGGCAACGCGGCCACCAACGTGGCCTTTCCGCTCGTCACGCTGTGCACGGCTACCGCTCTGCTGGTGGGGCTGGGCGGCGCGTCCACCTTCAACATCGCACAGGGCGCGGGCGAAAAGGAAAAGGCCGCCCGTTTTGCGGCTTGCGCCGTCTCGCTCATGGTCGTGTTCGGGGTGGGCCTGATGCTTGTGGTGCAGGTGTTCCTGCGGCCCATCACGGCGGCGTTCGGCGCAACGCCCTCCGTCATGCCGTATGCGCTCAGTTACGTCCGCATCACGGCCTTCGGCTTTCCCTTCCTCATCTTCTCCACCGGTTTCAGCGGCCTCATCCGCTCGGACGGCAGCCCCACCTATGCGATGGCCTGTATGCTGACAGGCGCTGCCATCAACACGGTGCTGGATCCGCTGTTCATCTTCGGCTTTGGCTGGGGCATGGCCGGGGCAGCCTGGGCCACGGTCATCGGGCAGGTGGTGTCGGCCCTGCTCTGCTTCCGTTACCTGTTCCGCTTCAAGCACGCGCAGTTCCGCCGGGACTATTTCCGCCCCACCATGCCCATCGCAAAGCGCCTGCTGGCGCTGGGGCTCGCCGGCTTCTTCAACCAGATATCCATGGCCGTCGTGCAGATCGCCCTCAACAACACACTCACCTTTTACGGCGAGCAGAGCCACTACGGCGCCGACGTGCCGCTGGCCGTGGCCGGCATCATCACCAAGGTGAATATCCTGTTCATGGCCTTCATCATCGGTATCTCGCAGGGCAGCCAGCCCATCGTGGGGTTCAACTACGGCGCCCGCCAGTACGACAGGGTGAAAAAAGCCTGGAAGCTGGCCGCCATTGCGGGGATGGTGGTGTCCTGCAGCGGGTGGATCATCTTCCAGCTTTTCCCGCGGCAGATCATCGGCCTGTTCGGCGAGGGAAGCGCGGACTATTTCGCCTTTGCCGAGCGGTACTACCACATCTTCATGTTGGCGTTTTTCCTCATTGGGCTGCACCCTGTAACGGCCAATTTCTTCACCTCCATCGGCAAGCCCATCAAGGGCATCTTCATTGCCCTCACCCGGCAGATCATCTTCTTTCTGCCGCTCATCCTCATCTTCCCGCTTTTTTGGGGCATCGACGGCGTTATGTATTCAGCCCCCATTGCAGACACGGCCTCCACCGTGCTGGCGCTGGTGCTGGTTTACCGGGAGATGCGCAACATGGGCAAGGACTCCGGGGCCAGCGAGCGGGCCATCCAGCTGGAATAACGGCCACGGGGCAAAAACAACAAAAAAACGAAACCCGCCGGGGGATGTCCCCGGCGGGTCTGCCGTTTCCGCTCAACTATTCATACACGCTCATGCCGTTGAAGATACACAGTACTCGTCCGCCGGGCCGGCGCGCCATCACCTGCCTGGCGGCGCACAATACGGCGCCGCAGCTGGCCGAGGCGGGCACGGCGTCGGTGGCCAGTACCTCGCGCGCGGCGGTCTTTGCGTCACCCGTCGTCACGCTGATCACCTCGTCCACAATGTAGGGGTTGTAGTTGTCCGGCACAAACCCGGGGCCGATGCCCGCGATGCCGTGCTTGCCCGAAAACCCGCCCGTCAGGCTCTGGCTTTCGAAGGGTTGCACGGCCACCGTCCACACGTTGCCGGCCCAGGCTTTCAGGTACTCGCCCACACCGGTGATGGTGCCGCCGCTGCCCACGCCCGCCACCACGGCGGTGATGTCGCCCTGCATGGCGCGCAGGATAGCCGGGCCGGTCACCCGGCGGTGGTACTCGGGGTTTGAATCGTTGGAAAAATAATTCACGAAATAGCCACCGATCTCCTCTGCAAGCCGCTCGGCGCGCTGCAGGGTACCCGAGCGCCCGTACACATAATTGGAGGTGACCACCTGCGCCCCCAGCTCGGTGAAGGCGTTCTGCCGTTCGGGAGATACGTTGCCCGGCATCACCAGATGGACGGGGTGGCCGCTGTGCACGGCGGCGATGGTAAGCGCCACCGCAAAGGTGCCCGAAGAGGCCTCCACCACCGGTTGGCCGGGGCGCAGGCTGCCGCTTTCCACAGCAAGGGCCAGCATGCCTTCGGCCAACGCGTCCTTTGCACTGCTGGTGGCGCCGCCATAATTCAGGTAAGCCATCAGGTGGCCCTCCAGCGTGTGCCGCTTGGCGAAGCCGGTCAATTCCACGGTGGGACGCTCGTAGAGTGTATTGTAGAAATTGAGAACCGGTTTGTCCATGTCGATTATCGTCGCTCCCCCAAAACCGCACGGGGCGGTCTATTTATATGCATATCTTATCTTATCCTACGGTATTGGCGGTCTTGTGTCAAGCGGTGTGACGGTGAGCGGCTTGCTTTTTGGGGCGGCCTTTGCTAGAATGAACGCGTGCTGTTAAAAACGAGGAAGCGGCCGTTTTGCCCCTAACCACGCGGGCGGGCCCAACAACTGGATATGCGCCAGTAGCTCAGTTGGATAGAGCACCAGCCTTCTAAGATGAACGCCGTCTGTAGCCTAAACTGAATAATCTTACCTGTTATGCGCCCGTAGCTCACCTGGATAGAGCATCGGTCTTCTAAACCGAGGGTAGCGAGTTCGAACCTCGCCGGGCGTACCAACGTCGAAATTTCAATACTTTCGGCGTTTTTCTTTTGCCCGCTCGCCATTTTGCCACGGTGCATACTTACATTTCCAGCTAAGACGTTTCGAACGATTTTTGCGCTACAGCAATAAAAACGGCATTTCTGCTAATAGGGCTGAATCTTACCAATTACCTCAGCCAGCGTTTGGGCAAGCTCCGGTGATTCCTGTAGCTGACTGATGAGCCCTGCCAAATCCACTTCGCCGCCGGCGCTGGGCGGCGCTTTCACGTCGCGCAAGTCCGGGTTGGAGTAAAAAGCCGCTTCAAACTTCTGTGCGTTCACCTTTCGGTCTTCATCCAGAATGTGGGCATATACCTTGGTGATCATGTCGATTTCAGCGTGGCCGGTGTCGCCTTGGGTTGCTTTCAGATTATCGTGGTTCAGCTTCAGCTTGTAGGTGGTAGATGAGTGCCCGTATAGTATAATAAGACAAGCCGAACAAATCGCGTAGTATCAATAGTTTGATGGTTTGTCTTATTCTTTTCCCAACCTTTTCCCACGCAAAACCGGCAAAAACGATACCTGCCAAGAAAGGGGATGTTTCGTAAAGACAAACTATTCTATACCTGCCGCCCGTACCCGGACTGCGGGTATAGTTTTAGTGAATGTGTTTATATCTTCCATGCTCTGCCTTGCTATCCCATAACAACTCCAGTTCATATATGGTTCATTTAGCCGCGATATTTTTAACCCAACAAGAAAACAAGGAGGGTAATGAAATGTCAAAGCTGCATCTTCAAAATATCCAGAAAACCTACCGAAACGGTGAAACTGTCCATGCGCTGAAAGGAATCAACTTAACCTTTGAAGAGTGCGAATTTGTTTCCGTTCTTGGGCCGTCCGGCTGTGGCAAGACGACCTTGCTCAATGTCATAGGCGGCCTTGACCATTATGATGAGGGCGACCTTTTAGTCGATGGACAGTCTACGAAAAGCTATGCCGACGCGGATTGGGACGCCTATCGCAACCACTCCATCGGTTTTGTGTTCCAAAGCTACAACCTCATTCCGCACCTGTCCATTCAGCAAAATGTCGAGCTGGCATTATCCTTTTCAGGCATCAGCTCCGAAGAAAAAAAGCACAAGGCCCAGGACGCCTTGCGTAAAGTGGGGCTGGAAAACGTGATGCGAAAAAGACCCAATCAGATTTCCGGCGGTCAGGCCCAACGGGTATCTATCGCAAGGGCATTGGTGAACGACCCCGATATTATCCTTGCCGACGAGCCAACCGGCGCGCTTGACAGCGGCACAGGGCTTCTCGTGATGGAAATATTAAAGGAAATATCCAAAACAAAGCTCGTCATCATGGTTACGCACAATGTAGAGCTGGCAAAGGAATACAGCACACGCATTGTAGAGCTGCTGGACGGTGAAGTTGTGTCTGATAGCCGACCGGCAACCACAGAGAATGTGGCTACTCCGCAAAAGCGTGAGCAACAGAAAACTTCTTTATCGCCAGTGGCTGCATTATCGTTATCATTTCAAAACCTGCTCACGAAAAAGAGCCGGACGTTTTTCACGTCATTAGCCGGTGGCATCGGCATTATCGGCGTTGCACTTGTCTTGGCGCTGTCGGGCGGCCTGTCGGCGTTCATGGGCGGGATGCAGAGCGACGCGCTGTCCGGCTACCCGATTTCCATCAGCACCGTGGAGGAAAATGCCCCAACCGGTACGAAACCTGATTATATCCGCTATCCGGGCGCGGATGTTCTCTATCGCGACGATGAAAGTGAATATACCACGCCGCACACAAATGTGTTGACCAGGGAATACCTCGACTATATAACCAATATTGAACCCGCGCTGCCGGATTCAATCAATTCCATTGCCTATTCGCGCGGTGTGCGCCTTGACCTCATCAACCTCGTGCCGGAGAAACAGGTGATTGACAATCACTTTATAACTACCGGTGTTGAGGAAGAAGTCGGCGTTATGGGTATGGGCAGTACCTACATGCAGGTTATGCCGGAGCATACTGATTTCATATTGGCGCAGTACGACCTGATTGGCTCGGGGAGCCGTCTGCCGTTGAACGAGAACGAAATCGTTCTCGTTGTGGATGAGTACAACCAGATGGATGTGGACTTTTTTAATAAGCTCGGCATCCACAATGGAATTAATGACTATACACTGACTGAATTTATCGGCAAGTCGATTGCAAAAGTGTTGCCGAATGATGTGTTCTACACCGAAAAAGACGGGTTATATCTTGCGGCGGAGCCGGAGGATTATGACAGGTTGCTGGAAAATCCGGAGGGGATTTACCTCACCGTTGTCGGCGTCCTGCGCCCGAAGCCGAGTGCGGCGGGAAACTACTTCAACGAGGGCGTTGTCTGCACACCGGCTTTGACACAGTGGGTACTCGATCAGGCAACGACTTCTCAAATTGCCGCCGCACAGGCAGCCGCAGACCACGACATACACACCGGCCTGCCCTTTGAGGATGCTGAAACCAAAGCAAAACAAATGCGGCGGCTCGGCGTCGATCCCATCCCCACCGCCATTGATATTTACACCGTAGATTTTGCGGCCAACGATGCGGTTATGGCATATCTTGACGCATGGAACGCCGGGAAACCGGAAGCAGAGCAAATCGTTTACACCAACAATGCGACCACCCTTACCAGCGTCACCGGCTCTTTGATCTCCACCGTGTACTACGCGCTTATCGTTTTCGCTTGTATCTCTCTGGCCGTGTCAGGGCTGATGATTGCCATTATCACCTATGTGTCCGTGGTGGAGCGCACAAAGGAAATCGGCATCCTGCGCTCGATTGGCGCTCATAAGCAAGACATTACCCATGTGTTTGAGGCTGAAACGCTGATTATCGGTTTCATTGCGGGCATTATCGGGATTGCTGTTTCCGGCTTGCTCACCATCCCCATCAACGCCGCAATCTTGCAAACAGCAGGCGTAGCCAATATCGCGGGGCTTGGCCCGGTTCAAATCATAATGCTTTTGCTCGGCAGCATGACACTGACGCTGGTGGCAGGTTTCATCCCGGCGAAGCTGGCCGCAAAAAAAGACCCTGTTGTGGCTTTGCGCACGGAATAATGGTATCATTTAACGGTAATGGGGTGATTTGATGTTCAACATTCTTGTTGTGGATGACAATGACAATATCCGAAATTTGATTATAGAGCGGCTTACAGGGGAAGGCTACCGCGCCTTCCCTGCCGCCGATGGCGAAGAAGCTCTCGAAGTTATGGAT
Organism: Oscillospiraceae bacterium; assembly: GCA_031548875.1. GTDB lineage: Bacteria > Bacillota > Clostridia > Oscillospirales > Ruminococcaceae > JAAYCI01. The sequence goes on along the minus strand of JAVBQQ010000006.1, from coordinate 16,156 downwards.
CACGAGCATATCGACCTGATGATTGCGGACATTATGATGCCACGCATGGACGGCTACGAGCTGACGGCGGAGCTGCGCGGCGCGAGGTATGAGTTGCCTATTCTCATGATTACCGCCAAAGAGCGCATTGAGGATAAACGGCAAGGCTTCCGCGCCGGAACAGACGATTATATGGTCAAGCCCATCGACTTTGATGAGATGCTGTTGCGCGTGGAGGCACTGTTACGCCGCGCCAAAATCAATAGTGAGAAAAAGCTGACAGTTGGCAAAGTGATTTTGGACTACGAAACATTGACTGTCAATACTGGCGCAGAGAAAATTCTTTTGCCACAAAAAGAGTTTCTGCTTTTATTCAAGCTGCTTTCGTATCCCCAAAAGATATCCACCCGCCGCGACCTGATGGATGAGATATGGGGCATGGATTCAGAGAGCGATGACCGTACTGTGGATGTGCATATCAAGCGGCTGCGGGAAAAGTTTGAACATGTGCCTGATTTTAAGATTGTGACCATTCGGGGGCTGGGCTACAAAGCTGAGAGGTGCGTATGAAAGGAAAACGATTTGGCTTCAAATCACTGTATGCAAAGCTCGTTACCGTTTTCCTAGGTCTTTGGTGGGGGCTAAACCTGCTCATTCTCGGCGTCATGCTTGCGGTTATCACGCCGGAGCGCCTGATGCGGCTCTTCCCGGTGGTGAAAGAGGTGGGCGGCGAGTTCTATAATTTCAAGCTCTACACGATCCTTGCTTTCGCGGCAAGCATCCTTGTTGGCACAGCGGTCATTCTGCTGGTGGTGCGAGGCATTGTTAAGCCGGTGCGGACGCTTTCGGATGCTGCCCGCAAGGTATCATCCGGCGATTTTGATGTGGCAGTAGAGATTGCGGGGCGGGATGAACTGGCGCAGCTTGCCGGGGATTTTAACACCATGACGAGGGAACTGAAAAGTGTTGACGCACAGCGCAGCCAGTTTGTGTCTAGTGTATCGCATGAGTTTCGGACGCCGATTACCTCCATCAAGGGTTATGCCGAGCTTTTGCGTGATGATGCCGCACATGTAAGGGAATTGGGTGACGCGAAAAGGCTCCAATATAGCGATATCATCACAAATGAAAGCACCCGGTTGATGGCGCTTTCCGGCGACCTACTACGCCTGTCGGAGCTTGATAGCAAGGTGATCCGGGAAACCGCGACAACCTTTTCGCTGGACGAACAGATACGCAAAGTGGTGGTGCTACTGGAACCGCTGTGGTCGAAGAAAGATATTATATTTGATTTTGACCTTGCGGAAGTAGAGTACTCTGGCGACAGCGGCCTGCTGGAACAGGTGTGGATTAACCTGATTCAAAATGCCATCAAGTTTTCACATGAAAGCGGTTTGATTGCTCTGCGGTTAAGCAACGGGCCTGAACAGATTGTCGCCCAAGTAGAAGATCACGGTGTCGGTATAAAGGATGCCGATCAGGAGCATATATTTGATTCGTTTTATAAAGCGCAGAAATCACGCTCCGGCGAGGGCAACGGATTGGGCCTTGCCATTGTGAAGCGGATTGTAGAAATAATGGGCGGTAAGATTGCTGTCCGCAGTGAGCCGAACAAGGGAACAGCTTTCGAAATTGAGTTGCCGAAAAATGCCCAATAATGCAATCGGTCTTACACGATAGCGTTTTATTGGTATGTTGTGTAATGCGCCTTTCAATTGTTTCAACCAGCGTTTGGTAGTATCGTATTTAGCAACACAATATTTTATCAGAGGTGGATAGAAAATCGTGTATGAAAACCTTTTAGCAACAAGTGAACCGTGGCTGCAATATGCCTTACGGATAAATCTTCGGGGTGACAACAGAGAAGAATTGCATGACTTAAAGATTGAGTCGTTGAAATATAAAAAAATCCAAGCATACCTTAACGAGATTAACAACTTCCACAATGCAATCGTTCGAAACCATAAAGACCCCGACCTGTCGATCCGCAAGCTGTTGTTCCTGCTGGATATCGGGTTTGGAACGGACATCCCCGAAATCGAAAGTGCAATCCTGCAAATAATGAGCCGCAAAGACAAGAAGGGTGTATATCAGTCGATGACCAACATCCCGCCCCATTATGGAGGCAAGGGCGAAGATATTTTCGGCTGGTGCCTGTGTGACGCGCCGTTATTGCTGATGGCATTATTAAAAGCCAAGGTTGATTACCAGCAGCATATCAGACAGGGCGTTGAGCACCTAATAAGCCGATACACAGAACAAGGCTTTCCCTGCTCGGTATCGGAAGAACACGGAACATTTCGAGGACCCGGACGGAAAGACGACGGTTGCCCATTTGCGACGCTTATCATGATCAAGCTATTATCCGAGACTGACGAGTATCGAGACAGCGATACTGTAAAGGGCGGGATAGATGTCATACTGCCTCTATGGGAAAACAGCCTTGAACGGCATCCATATATGTTTTATATGGGCACGGACTTCCGCAAGCTGAAAGCGCCCGCCATGTGGTATGACATTGTGAGTGTTGCGGACTGTTTAAGCAAGTTTGACTTTGTAAAATTCGATCCGCGATTTCGCGAAATGATAGCTTTGATACGAGGGAAGCAGAATGCAGACGGGTTGTTTATTCCAGAATCGGTTTATCAGAAATGCAAGGGATGGGATTTCGGGCAAAAAAAAACGGTGTCGCCTTATTTATCCTATTTGTGCCTTAGGCTGTTGGGGCGTGTAAAGAGTTAAGAAAGAAACGGAATCGCTATGGCTACAGATTGAGGTGTTATTATGGGTGTCTTTTTTTATGGCTGCGCCACATTAGACGGCTACCTCGCGGATAAAAATCATGGCTTGGATTGGCTGTATCAAACCGGGACAATCGAGGAAACAGGTTATAGCTGCTTCTATGAAAAAATGAATATCACCATTATGGGCAAAAAGACATTTGACGAAATTGCAAAAATGGAAAATGCTCATCTCGTATATCCTACAACAAAGAATTATGTTTTCACCCATGCCGCAAAACTGCCGGTCAACGGATTTGTTCCGGTTTCAGGCGATATTGTGGCATTTGTGAGTGGCATCTCAAAAAAAGAAAACATATGGGCAATCGGCGGAAATCAAATATTGGCCCCGCTGCTCGACAGCGATATACTTGACACCATGATCATACAAATCGCTCCTGTTCTTTTAGGGGATGGTATTCCGCTCTTTACTCAAAAAGAATCCCTCAAAAGATTTTCACTCGTCGAAGTAAAACGCTATGGTCAGTTTGCAGAACTGGTTTATAGAAAATAACTATATAGGCAGCGCCGGAAGTCAAATACAACCGGCTCGTAGTAGTTGCCATTGTAAGCTTTGGTGGATATACAACTGATTACTTCGAATATCATATAAACCTTGACATTACGAGTCAAGGTTTATATGATATTCTTATTTTAGGAGGTGCGACCTGTGCAAGACAGTCGGTTACTGGAAATGCTGCTTCTTCTGATGGAGAAAGGAACCATATCCGCCCCGAAGCTGGCGGAACAGTTTGCTGTATCCGTTCGGACAATCTATCGGGATATTGATGCACTTAGCGCGGCTGGTATTCCTGTTTATGTCACGACAGGGCGCAATGGGGGCGTACAGCTGATGGACAATTTTGTGCTGGATAAATCGGTACTCACCGAGGATGAAAAAAGGGAGATATTACTTGGATTACAGGGGCTTCGCGCTGTCCCTTTCCTTGGCAATGGAACAGCTCTCGCGAAAATGGCCTTGCTGTTTGACAAAAGAACCAACTGGATTGATGTGGATTTCAGCCGATGGGGAAATGCAAATCGTGAGGATGCCGCAAAGTTTGAGGTGATAAAGGAAGCGACATTCAATGAAAAGAGTATCCAATTTCAATATGTGAGCAGCAACGGCGAGCTCACCGAGCGCAAAATAGACCCGTTGAAGCTGGTCTATAAGCGGCATGATTGGTATCTCTATGGCTTTTGCCATCTGCGAGAAGATTTTCGTTTGTTCAAGATTACACGAATGACTGAACTACACGCTCTTGCTCAATCATTTTTGCGTGAATACAGTGAGGTTCAGCGTTCCGCCTACTTAGACGAAGAACTGTTGCAGACAGATATCGAGGTAAAGTTATGGTTTTCACGCCGTCATGCCCATCGCGTTTATGATGTATTTGAATTTGCCTATATCGAAAACAAAGAAGATGGAATCTATGTGACCGCGCCAATTCCGGAGGATGAATGGCTATACTCCTTCCTCCTGTCCTTTGGGGCAAGCGTAAAAGTAATTCAGCCGGAGTATATAAAAAAGGAACTTAAAGACCGGCAAAAACAGGCTTATGAGTCAGACTAAACAATCGGGAGGTCAAGAAAAATGGTTACTAACACGCTGTTAATTAAGCTCAAAGATCGGGAAAATGCCGATCAGGCAAAGGCAACGCTGCTCAGCATGGAAGGAAAGATCGACGCGCTTCGCGATATTCAGGTCGAGATCGATATAAGCCGTGGCCCTGCTTCGTATGATATTCTCTTGGTTACGCAGTTTGCCTCAATGGAAGATATGAAAACATATCTGGCGCATCCCGTTCATGTTGAGGTGTCAAAGTACATTGTAAGTGCAATGGAAGCGTCGGCTTCCGTATGCTATGAGAAATAAATAACAGGAGGGATATCTCAATGTCAATTCAACTTCCGAATGCAATTAAAGTCTACATGGAGGCAGCCAATACAATTAACAATACTGCGCTCGATTCATGTTTAGAAATGGATGCTCATATTTACGATCAGGGTGAAAGTGCCCATATTGATGGGATTGATGCAATCAAGGCATGGCGCGCCAATGTGGCAAAGGAGTTTGACCTTGAGACGGATATACAAAATATCGAATGCCGGCAAGGTGTATATATTTTGACTGTCACTGTAAGCGGAACATTTCCCGGAAGTCCTGTTCCATTCAGCTATTTCTTCACATTAGCAGAAACAGACCGCATTGCAAATCTTTCTATTGTACCAAACTGATACACCTATATGCCATGAACCTTTTTGGCAGTACGCGGTAAGGTCATGTAAGCAGAAATCCCCCCTATGTTTAGTTCAGACAAACTACCGAGTTTTTGATCGAATATGCAGAAAAGGTGGCGTGGGGCTGCCCGTATAGTATAATAAGACAAACCGAACAAATCCCGTAGTATCAAGGGTTTGAGGGTTTGTCTTGTTTTTTTTCCAACCTTTTTCCGACCCCAAAACGGCCAAAACAATACCTGCCAAGAAAGGGGATGTTTCATTAGGACAAACTTTTTGAACAGCGCCAATAAAGGGTTGTAGCTTTTCTCATTTTGCTACAACCCCTTATTGCATCTAAGAATATGAGTGTCTATTTCATGAATTTCTGGCCGCTGCTCCAAGCCTGACCGACTTTTTCACCAATTTTATAGTAGCCGTTCTGGAATTGATCAAACACAAAGGCATTCAATTTGGTTGGGTCAACCTTGCCATTTTCATCAAGAACCTTTTCGTTGGCCAGAACATTAACAATTTCACCCACAACCCGGAAGCCTCCGCCATCCGTTTGAATTGCGGCTACTTTGCATTCCAGTGTAATCGGAAATTCCTCTACAACAGGAGCATCCACATTGTTGCTTTTTACTGCGTGAAGGCCGCTTTTCTCAAACTTGTCAGCCATCTTGTTTCCGCTGGCAATTCCAAAAAAGTCCGCTTCCGCTAGGTGGTCAATATCCGCGATGCTAATGGTGAAGGCGCCTTTGGCTTTGATATTCTTTGCGGTTTTGTGGCTCTCCGTGATGTTGAGAGCGACCATATTGTTCTCACAGATACCGCCCCACGCCATGTTCATCACATCAACGGTGCCTTCCTCGTCGTAAGTCGCAATCATTAAAACGGGCATAGGGAACAGATACGGGTTTACACCAAGGCTTTTTTTCATGGTTATTCCTCCACTTAATAAGATTTTGTGAAACTCTACTGGACAGATTCATTTCATGCTGTTATGATAATTAAAAACCCGACAAAAAACAAGTACCGAAATTTAGGTAAGTGACTTACGTTTAAGAAAGCGAGCATATATGATAAGCAAATATATTGAACAGGCGAATTTTGAAGACACGGGCTTCAGCTATGCGTTGTCGCTTATATCGGGAAAGTACAAACTGGTAATCCTATATTGCCTGATGGAGTATGAACCCGTTCGCTTTAATGAGCTTCAAAGATATATGAAAAAAATATCAGATAAAACGCTCAGCCAAAACTTGAAAGAACTAGAAAAAGACGGCCTAATCACCAAAGTAGTATATCCTCAAATACCGCCAAAAGTTGAATACTCTCTTACAGAACGAGGGAAATCCCTCATGAAAGTTTTAGATGAGCTTTGTCTGTGGGGCGAAGAAAATAGAGAATGGAAATAGGTCTACTTTTGGTATGATTTAGCCAACATTCTAAACCTTAGACGTAAATACAGCCAATAAGATAAACAATATCCAGTGTTGGCAAGGTTCAAATTTTGAGCCTTGTCTTTTCATTATGACGGTACACAGTAAGGTCATGTAAGCGGAAATCCCCCCTTATGTTTCGTTCAGACAAACCACCGAGTAATTATTCAAATATTCACCTATTTGAGTGATATATACATTGTTTTTTGATAGAATATGCAGGAAAAGTCGCGTGGGGTTGCCCGTATAGTATAATAAGACAAACTGAACAAATCCCGTAGTATCAAGGGTTTGAGGGTTTGTCTTATTCTTTTTCCAACTTTTTTCCGCTCTAAAAACGGCCAAAACGATACCTGCCAAGAAAGGGGATGTTTCGTAAAGACAAACTTTTCTCAGCAACATTGCATGGGAGATTTAGAAAGGAAAAGCCGCCGCAGGTGCTTTGTGCGTGCATCTACGGCGGTCGCTTTACAGGAAACGGGTTATATAAAAACATCGGGCTCTTTTCGGGCCATATTCTTTTTGCTAAAGCTTTTTCCGGCAATCGCATAGAGCGGCCCACGAAATTTTCTTGCATTTTTAGGACACACCGCAATACAGGCGGTGCAGGAAATACAACGGGATTTATCCGTTTTTCGGGGATTTTCAGCCGCTATCGCGTGTGTTGGACACACCTTGACACAAGTACCACAGGCGTTACATTTGGAACTGCCGGATGGCTTGATGGGAATTTCGGTTGCTTTGCAATAGGGCGCATTCCCTTTGACTGTAATGCTTTCCTTTTCTGTAAGCTCCGAAAACGCCTTATTGCATTTCGCACCGAAAGCCCTGATAATTTCTTTATCTTTCTTGTCAGGACGTCCTTCTGCCACTATCGGAAAAATAGAGTGTTGGGCAACTAAAGCCGCCGCTGCGACAATGACAAAACCGTTTGCTTTCAGTATATCGGTCAACTCCAACAGCGCGTCGTTATAGTCACGGTTTCCGTAGACGACAATGGCAACAGCTGGTGTGTTTGTTCCTTTAAACTGCTTGAGCATATCCGCACAAAGCGCGGGGATGCGCCCTGCATAAACTGGCACGGCAAATACCGCCGGGTCATCTGCCGCAATAGAGACAACTTGCTTTGGCGGTTGCCGTAATAAGTCATATTCCACTTTTTCATCATAACCCAAGCTCTCGTACAGAGTGGAAATGACGGACTTTGTAGTTCCCGATGCACTGAAATAAACAAGATTTACAGACTTCATCGTAAATGCCCCCTGTTAAAAATACATCTCGTTATCTTTGCGCGCGGAGTAACTCCCCAGCAAATACCCGGACATCCTTTTGTGCACGGCTTCTGGCAATGAACGGGCTTTTTCGGAACAAATACTTACGCATCGCATACACACGATACACTTCTCGGTATCCGTATCGCACGGGTTTTCTTTGCTGATGGCTGCAACCGGGCATCGCTCTGCACAGATACCGCATTTTGTGCAGCCATCAGATACGAGGATTGGACTTTTTACGGGCGGTAGAGTAGCATAGGGGCGATGGCCGGGAACAATGCTCTCCATAACTTCCTTGCCGCTGACAATCTTCTCGGCAACTTTTTGCGCGAACGTATCTATGTAGGCGAGATCATTTTCATCCGGGCGGCCAGCCGCCAGTTCATTTACCAACGAGTGTTGAGCTACGAACGCGCCTGATGCAATAACCTTGAACCCCAAATCCATCAAAGTATCATTTAACTCGACAAGTGTATCATCGTAGTGCCGGTTTCCATAGACAGCAATCGAAACGACGCGGCTGCCTTCTCCACTAATTTTGTGAAGTAAATTCAGGGCCGGGACAGGAACACGCCCCATATAAGCGGGAACCGCAACAACTGCGACATCTTCACTCGAAAGCGCACACCCCTCTAGCGACGGGTTTGATAGATCAATTTCTTTGATATTGTCAGAAAGCGCAAAGGCAACCTTTCGCGCAATTTTTTCTGTGCTTCCGGTTGCGCTAAAATACATAAGCGTAATTTGCTCCATACCATTCTCTCCTTAAATAATGTTCATATTTCTTGCGGCACAGCTTTTACTAAGGCAGGAAAAACAGACAGTGAGTGTTGGAACTATTATAGTTACATCAATAAGTAAAAAATACCCCCTTTCTTTGCGGCTTGAGCTATGCCTTACTGTTCACCGCATGATATTTCGCCATGATTCCATCTGCTATATCCGCAAGGGTATAGTTTTTAAGACTATTTTCCAGAGCCTCTTGCGCGTTAATAAAAGGTTCAGTTAACGCCTCGTGTATGTTTGAACCAACAGGACACTGCAAGTTGGGATTATTGTGTAAATCAAATATCAACTCATTTGATGATGTTCTAACAGCCTTATAAATATCTAATAGTGTGATCTCTTGCGGCGCACGGTTAAGCACCGTACCTCCCACACCCGCCTTTACCGTGATGATGTTGGCTTTTTTCAGCAAGGTGTTAATTCTTCGTATTACGACGGGGTTTGTATTGACACTTTTTGCGATCACCTCGGAAGTCAAATCCTCACCCTTGATCGCAACCAGAACCAAAAGATGGACAGCCACTGGAAATCGCGTGTTAATTCTCATATTATCACCTAATTTCGCCTTATCAACGCTATCGGCCGATCTCGTTGTAATTATTATAAGTACAACCAGATCGTTTGTCAATAGTGTATTAGAGATTATCCGGCCACATTTTTTAGAGCCATAATTGAAATTCTTTATCGCATATAAATAGAGCAATACCAATGGTTTTATATCTTGCGTCCCTCCCATCTTGACTAATCAGCTCTAATTTACTACAGTTACTATAAAATTTAGAGTTAGTCGGGTGGTAATATGAAGTACGAGCCAAAACTTGAAAAAGAAATCATGTGTCCGATAGAATATGGATTGGACATATTCGGCGGCAAATGGAAGTCGCGTATTCTCTGCGTTCTGTCCTCCACGGAAGTCATGCGGTACAGCGAAATCAGGAAAGAGCTTGGCAACATTACAGACGCAGTACTGGCCGCCATGCTAAAAGAGATGATTGCTGATAGCCTGATTAACCGTGAACAGTATAACGAAATTCCACCAAAGGTTGAATATTCGTTGACCGACAAAGGGCGGTCTGTGCTTCCTATCTTGCAAAGCATCTGCCATTGGTCACGCCAGCAGACAAAAGATGAGCTGGACAAGAAACTTGCTCCCTGTAAAACCTGTACACAGCTATCGCTATGAAATTTAATAGTGACTTATAAATTTACTAATATATTTACCTTTACAAGTTGCTTTTGCTATACTGCATTCATGGAAGCCATCCAAAACAAATCAAATGGAGGAATGAAACATGAGTGCAGAAGCCTATCTGGAAATTACAATGGTAATCAGTAACGCCAACCGCCCGGCAGCCGGGAAGATTTACACCGACTACCGCCAGCCGTTCCTTGATAAAATCAAGGGAGCCGTGTCCAAAGTCCTGCTGATCCGCGACGAGGACGTACAAGTGCTCCACGGGTTCGACAGTGTGGAAAACGCCAAAGCCTACCTTGACAGCGAAATGTTTAAGAATGATGTGTTTGTCGGCCTGAAGCCATTGTGGAGCGCCGACCCAGAAGTCAGGATTTACAGCGTAGCGTAATAAACGATGAAATCCGGGCAAACATAAAGCCCGGATTTCATTTATAAGGCAGCGAATGGAAGGAGCCTTAACAAGTATGTTTACTTATACGCCGCGTGGCGTGTGTTCCCATGAAATGCGCGTATCCATTGATGATGAAAACAGGATTGAAGATATTCAGGTATTTGGCGGATGTCAGGGGAACCTGACATCCGCTGGCCGAGCTCTGCAAGGGACAGGACGCGCATATAATTATTCATAAGCTGCGGGGAACTCCCTGCGGGATGCGAAGAACATCCTGCCCCGATCAACTGTCGTATGCGATAGAGGCCGCTTTACTGGACAAAAACAACACCGTTGTACCTTTGGAAAGCCTGTCACTATCTGAACAGAAAATAACCGCTTAACAGGAGGAAATATTATGTCGTTTGAAAAACTGGCAAAAGCCAGATATTCTACCCGCAAGTATAAGTCGCAGGGCGTAGAGAAAGATAAACTGGATCTGATTCTTGAGGCTGGCCGGGTAGCGCCCACTGCGGCGAACAAGCAGCCACAGCGCGTTCTTGTGCTGCAAGAAAAAGAGAGCCTTGACAAAGTCGGCAAGACCGCCAATATTTACGGTGCGCCGCTTGCCTTCGTTGTTTGTGGGGATACAAAAGAAGCGTGGGAGCGCCCGGTTGATAAAAAAGTGTTTGCAGATATTGACGCAAGTGTGGTCGCAACCCACATGATGATTCAGGCCGCTGATTTGGGGCTTGGTTCAGTCTGGGTTGGTATCTTCGACCCTGCCGTTCTCAAAGGCTCATTTAATATCCCTGACAGTTTAGAGCCTGTAGGCATTCTTGCGGTCGGTTTTGCCGATGAGGAACCCGCTTCCCCGGATAGGCATTCAGAAACCCGAAAAAAACTTACGGAAACTGTTGTGTACGAGAGCTTTTAACTGCTGCTTATAAACCATTCTTTGCTCAAATGCAAATACCACCAGTAAAGGCTGGTAACAATTAACTTAGGCAGGGTTCAATTTTTGAGCCTTGCCTTTTCAATTATCCCTGTACAAGGTTAGGTTATGTAAGCGAAAATCCTTCCTCATGTTACGTTCAGACAAACTACTGAATAATTATTCGAAAAATCATTATATTTGCTCGTTATATACATTGATTTAGATGAAATATGCATGAAAAGACGCGTGGGGTTGACTAAGACCGTGTAAGCAGATTTGAGGATATATTCTGTTACATACTTTGTAGGGGTGATCCATATGGAGAAAGCCAAATTGTTCGATTGCTGCGGGACCCAAGATGTGCGGCTGCCCAAGGAGTTCCGCTTTTCTGAAGATGAAGTATACGTTAAGAAGATTGGCAGTGCTGTTGTGCTTTGTCCCAAACAAAGCGTTTGGGACAGCTTCATAAGTGGTGTAAATGGGTTCACAGATGATTTTATGGAGGAAGGCCGTGACCAGGGCACCTTAAGCACAGGCGATGTCCACAAAAAGATGAACAACGGAAGGGGTACGCCATGAGTGAAAATAAGCTATCCGCCAGCAAAAACACATTGGGTTTTCCAATTATTCGCAAGTGGGTTTCAGCAAAGGACATCGCTGATCATGCGGAGGAAATTCTGGATTACTGCGACACCCTAAATGAACCCCTGTTTATTGAGCGCGATGGAGAAATAAGCCAAGTGCTGCTCTCTGTGGAATACTACAAGGCCTGTGGATATGATGAAATCCATCCTCTTCCGACCGAGAAGGAGATTGCGGCCGCCCTTGCTGCGAATGAAGCCGCTGAGAAAAGTGAAGCCTCAAGTGACACGCAGTAGCACGCTTTGTCGTGCTAATTTCTGAGCACCAAACAACCGCTTTGCGCAACAGGCAGGCGGTTGTTTGGTTTATGTGGTATACTTTGGTCAACCACAATATCCGCACGGTTGAACCAATTGGGAAGAGGATAAACGCCTATGGTACCTGAACAATGGACTGCATTTGAGGCCAGTGGCCGTTCCGTTTGGTTTTGCCGGCTGGGCAGTGCTGCAGACTCCGAAGAACTGTCGCTGGTCATCCTGCCGTCCGGTGAGGACGCAGCGGAAGAACTGGGTGAGGTAGTTCCCCTGCTTCAAACCGCCATCAAGGCTGGCCACTGCCGGCCGTTTTGGCTGGCCTGCTTCGCCTCAGACGACTGGAACCGGGACTATTCCCCTTGGATTGCCCCGGCGCCATTTGCAAAAGAACCGCCTTTTGCGGGCGGCGGGGCGGAAACGCTGGAATGGATCAGAACCACTTTGCTGCCGGAGCTGACGGCAAGAACCGGCGGCACCTTCCCACTACAGGCGGCCGCTATTTTGGGCTACTCCTTGGCCGGGCTATTCGCCCTGTGGGCCTTTTACGAGAGCGGACTGTTCGGCATGGCGGGCAGCTGCTCCAGTTCTCTGTGGTTCGACGGCTGGAAGGAATATGCCGCGGCGCACACGGCACCCGCTGGCAGCAGGGTGTACCTGAGCCTCGGCGACAGGGAAGAGAAGTCGCGCAACCCGCGCATGGCCGCGGTGGGCGACGCCACCCGCCGTATGGCGGGCCTGCTGCAAGGGGACTCGAATGTTACGGAGGTTACGCTTGAATGGAACGCGGGCGGGCATTTCAACGAGGTGCCACAGCGCATTGCCAAGGGCCTTATGTGGCTGATGAAGACATGACATACGACAATATCGTTTTGGGCAGCTTTATTTTACGGCCCAACCGGTTCATCGCCCACGTGGAAATCGACGGCAAAGAAGAAATCTGCCATGTAAAGAACACCAGCCGCTTGCGGGAGCTGTTGTTGCCCGGCGCGGCGGTATCCCTGCAAAAAGCGGCCGATGGCCCGCCGCGCAAGACAGCCTATGACTTGATCGCCGTGCAGCACCAAGGCCGCTGGGTGAACATCGACAGCCAGGCGCCGAACAAGGTGTTTGCCGAGTGGGCCGCCCAAAGCGGTTACTTTGGTGCCATGTCCCTGCTGCGGCCCGAGACGACCTATGGCAGGTCCCGCTTTGATTTCTACATCGAGGCGGACGATAGAAAGCTGTTTGTGGAGGTGAAGGGCGTCACCCTGGTGGAGAACGGCGTGGCCCGCTTCCCCGGGGCACCCACCACCCGCGGGGTAAAGCACCTGCAGGAATTGACCCTGTGCCTCGGGGAGGGCTACGAGGCGATGATCGTCTTCATCGTGAAGCGGGACGATGTGACGGCCTGCGCGCCCAATGATGATTTGGACCCGGCCTTCGGTAAGGCAATCCGTGCCGCGGTAGGGCAGGGAGTACAGGTGCTGGCCCTGGACTGCAATGTCGCGCCGGACAGCTTGGCCATTCGTGATTTTGTGAGAGTGACACTATGATTGAAGAAGTGGACCTGCGGAAATACGGGGCGCTGTACAGGCAGTGCATCGAGCGGGATTTTGCGCGCAATGAGCGCCGCCCGCTGTTCCTGATCCGCCGATTGCATGAGCGTGGGATGTACGATTTCCTGGTGCTGCACGACGATGCGACCGGCAGGCTACTTGCCTACGCCGGCCTGCTGCACGCGCCGGGCGTGGATTCCATGCTGCTGGATTACCTGGCGGTGGAACCGGAATACAGAGACAAGGGCGTGGGCAGCCGGTTCATGCGGGAGCTGGCTGCACACTGCACGGCCGGCGGCATCCTGATTGAATGCGAGACGCCGGCGCTGGCGAAAGACGCAAAAGAAAAGGCCACCCGCGAGAGGCGGATCGCCTTTTACCTAAAAAACGGCGCCGAAAACACCGGCGCCAAGTGGCATTTCTTCGGCGTGGGCTACGATCTGCTCTGGCTGCCCATCCAAAAACAGCTGGGCGAAGTGGACGTGCGGCGGGATATCACCGCGCTGTACAGCCAGGGCACACCGCGCTGGATGGCACATTGGGCCACGCGGGTGATGGGAGGGAACGCAAAACGGCACTGACTGACATCTTGCTCATTGCCCTGCTGGTATGGAACCTGGTCGTCTTCCTCCTGTACGGCGTGGACAAGGCCAAGGCGAAGCGCGGCAGCCGGCGCATCCCGGAAAAGACATTGCTGTGGTGTGCCTTCCTTTTGGGCGGCATTGGAGGCATGGCCGGGATGCTGGTGTTCCGGCACAAGACACAGCATACAAAATTCCGCATCCTGCTGCCGCTGGCGTTGATTCTTACGTTGGCGGCAGTGGGGGCATACACTTGGTTTTTTGTATTGTAGGACACATCGATATTTATGTTTGCTGCTATTCACCCAATATCTCCCGCTGCGCTTTTTGGCTGAGAGAAGAAAGCAGCGTTTTATGCGAGGCCTTCACCATGTCGGCCAATACCTCCTTGGGCACCCTGCCGTCCAGATACACGGTGCTCCAGTGCACCTTGTTCATGTAATAGGCCGGTACAATGTCGGCATACTCCCGGCGCAGCAGGTCGCTGAACGCGGGCTCCAGCTTCAGGGTAAGGATGGGCCTGCCGTTTTGGTCATTCACGCCGATGTAGGCGTACATTTTGCCCCGCAGAAGGTATTTGTACGCCTGCCACGCGGGCTGGAATTCCTTTTCCGTGGCTGGTTGCCTTTGTAGGGTTTCGTCCAGCCAGCGGTATTGTTCCATGGTATCCGCCGGCCAGGGCGTCACGCTGTTTGCCATCTCTGCCATTTTTCTCCCCTTTTTTCTGCTTTGGGTACAAGCGGTCTGCTCATGCATGCTCAATGATATATTGGGCCACCTCCTGCGCATCGAGGCCCGAGGTGTCCACTTTTTGCGTCGCCAATTTCTCGTACAGGGGCAGCCGCGACAGGCTTTCCGCCAGTTGCCCTGTGGAGCGCACCCCGGCTGCAATGTCCGCCTGCAGCCGCCCCCGCAATGCCGCCGGGGATGCGACGAGTGAAATGTTATGCAGGCTGATTTCGGATGTGTCGATATTGACCAGAATCTCGTCGATGATGGCCTGCTCATGCATCACCCAGCAGAAGATAATGGTTTCATATGCCGAACAGTGGATAAAGCTGTTCAGCAAAAAGCAGATGTTGCGCATGACCATCTGTTTTGTCTCATCCGTTACGACGAAGGGATGCATGTCCCAGCACCAGTCGCCGTCCAAAAATACCGTATGCGGCAGGCTGATTTTCATCGCCTGGCAGGCCGCGGTTTTGCCGATGCCCATTGTGCCGCCGACCATATAGAACTGCTTCATCCGCCGCATCCCTCCATGCCTTTATGCTGTCCATTATAGCACAAGCGCCCCATGCCCTTCTCCGCGCTGAAAACGAATATCTTGTACCGCTACGACTGATGATAGGCTTGCTTCTGGCCGCAAAATGAAAATTCCACCGGGCCTTAGCCGGCCCGGTGGAACAGGTTTACGAGGATGCCGGCATCCACATCGGCTCCAGCATGTTGCCGTCGGGGTCCTGCACTTCCAGCCCGTACATCTGGTCCTCGGGAATGCCCATATCCACGCGGTAGCAGCCCCCGCCATTTTCCTTGGCAACCCGGCCAAATTCTTTCACCGCCTGCGCATTCGGCATGCTGAACGCAATGAGGGCGGCACTTGTTGCTTTGGTGTCGGCAATTTTCTTGTCGCCAATAAATTTGCTGTAGAAATCGTGCTTCAGCAGCATGATAACAAAATGCTCATCCCACACCATGGCGCTTGCGTTGTCGTCGGTATACTGCATGTTCTGCTTGAATCCCAGTTTTTCATAAAACGTGACAGAGCGATTCAAATCTGCGACCGGGAAGTTGACAAAAACCATATCCATTGTAAAAGCCTCCATTATATATAGTGATGTACCCGTTGGCAAGAGGATTGCCGGCGGCACAAGCATCCTTAGGCGCCGCTGTGGTCTTCAAACAGCGGCAGGCTGGGCGCAAAGGGTGTGAACAAAATCTGCACCGCCAGCTGGCCCACAAACAGTACGCAGAACAGCGGGAAATACTGCCCGAGCCGGTAGTGGCTGTAATAGAGCTTGTAGGAGATGACAAACCCTAAAGCCGTCCACGCAAAGGTGCAGATGATGTCCAGAATCAGCGATTCAAAGCCAAGTGCTCCGGTGTAGGTGTAGAAGAACGCAATGGTAACCAGGCTGCAAAAGGCCAGCGCCAC
>JAVBQQ010000067.1:0-9890 GCA_031548875.1 Oscillospiraceae bacterium | reverse complement strand
GCGCCGTCTGCGCGCCTGAATGCCCAAACGCCATACAACCGGCTTTCTCGGGCAAAGGGATGTGAACGCCATGCGCCGGCAGCGCCCCATTTCCGCACCTTGCCGCGTCATCGTCTTTGGCGGGTGCCAGCCCGCCTGCATCCTCTTCCTTGCAATGCATCGCAACTGTTGCGCTGCCGGTCTTTGCGTTTTGCATGTTTGTGCGCGTGGCAAATAGTTCTCTGCGCCTGTAAAACAGGTCAAAACCAAAAAAGTCGTACCCGCGCACGTCCCAGCCCATCCCATTCACTTCTGGCAGCGCTTCAGGCATACCCCGCTCCACTCCTCTGCCTTTGGCCGCCGCACGATCACCAGCTTCCCCTTCCCAAGCTTTTCCAGGTCGGCAAGCCTGTCGCCAAATGCCAGCGGGTCCGCGCCACACCCGGCCAGCACCATCGCCAACGCGCCGGCGCACACAATCGTCAATACTCTCTTCGCGCACCCCACCATATTTCCCCGTGCTCCTCACTCCCGGCCATGCAGGAGCGGCACCCGATCCCACTCGCACAATTCGCACGCTCGTGTCGTATTCTGTCCTCTCCTGTCCTTTTTTCATTTTAGCACTGCATTTCGCCCATACGCAACCAAAACTGCACGGAAATTGCGCAGTTTTGTTGCAAAAAACCCTTTCATCCCCCTTGCCCGCCACCTGCGCAGGTGGTAAAATCAAGAAAGGCTTGCGGCGTCCCTTTCCACGCCGCACCGCCATCTAATCAACGGGTACCCAAATAATTTTTCAGAGGTGTGAATCATGAAAAAGTACATTGCGGAATTCATCGGCACACTGGTCCTGGTACTGTTCGGCTGCGGAACAGCCGTCGTCACCGGCGGTCTCACGGGCGGCACAGGCGCTGGCACTCTCGGGGTGGTTGCCATTGCGCTGGCCTTCGGTCTTGCCATCGTCGCCACGGCCTACGTCATCGGCCAGGTTTCCGGCTGCCACGTCAATCCCGCCGTTTCCATCGCCATGCTGGTGGCCGGCAAGCTGCCTGTTATGGACTTCATCGGCTACATCGTCGCCCAGGTGCTTGGCGCCATCGCCGGTGCAGGCATCCTGCGCGGTATCGTGGGCATGTCCGCCGGGCTGGACATTGCAAACGGCCTTGGCCAGAACGGCTTTGGCGACGCCAGCGCCGTCGGCCTCTCGATGGGCGGCGCGCTCATCGTGGAGATCATTCTCACCTTCGTCTTCGTATTCGCCATCCTGGGCGTCACCAGCAGCGAAAAGTTCTCGGGCGTGGCCGGTATCGTCATCGGCCTCACGCTCACCTTTGTGCACATCCTGGGCATCCCGCTCACCGGCACGTCGGTCAACCCTGCGCGCAGCCTTGGCCCCGCCATCTTCGCCGGCGGCACCGCGCTCTCGCAGGTGTGGGTGTTCATCGTAGCCCCGCTGGTGGGCGGCATCCTGGCTGCCCTCGTCTTCAAGGCACTCGTTGCCCAGAAGGAAGGCGCCCTGCAGAAATAATCCATCCTTTGTCATTTTTGCCGCCCTCGCGGAGAGCGAGGGCGGTTTTGTTTTCCGCCTGGCATCTTTTCAACACCCGCCACACTGTGGTACAATATTTGCGATATTGCTCACACCCGGCGTGTCGATGCGGGATGAACCAACGTTTATATAAAGGAGGCCTCTCCGCCCCATGTGGAAACGCAAAGACCTTAAAAAAGCCGGGCGCTCCGCCCTGCGGGCCAACTACTGGCACTGCCTGCTCGTCAGCCTCGTCGTGCTGGCGTTGGTGGGCGGCTTCAGCTCCACCACAGGCGCCAGCGGGGCAGCATCGGCCTCCGCCGCCGTCGTCGATGTCCGAGAAAACTCTCCCGACGCCCTCGTCAACCAGCTCTCCCGTGCCATCCTGGGCGGCGACACAGACTTCTGGGACACCTTTGCCCAGCTCAACCACAGCACCAACGGCATCCTCGCCACCCTGTTCAACCAGTCCAGTTCGGCCGGTTCCCTCCTGTTTGGTGCGCTCAACGCCATCAACCAGTTCGTCTTTCAAAGCCATGTTTCCACCGGTGTCATCCTGCTGTGCGGCATGGCCCTCACCGTCCTGTACTGGCTGTTCGTCAAAGCCATCCTCACGGTGGGCGAGGCACGCTTCTACCTCGAAAACCGCCGCTATCCCGGCAGCGGCCTTGCCCGCCTGTTCATGATCTACCGCGTGCGCCGCACCCGTCACACGGCCTGGGTCATGTTCTGCCGCCTGCTGTTCAACCTGTTGTGGGGTCTCACCATCGCGGGCGGCCCCATCAAATATTATTCCTATCTGCTCGTACCCTACATCCTGGCCGAAAACCCGGACGTCACCCGTAAGGAAGCCATCCTGCTCAGCCGCCAGATGATGGCCGGCTACAAATGGCGCGCCTTCCTGCTCGACCTTTCCTTCCTCGGCTGGCGCGTCCTTTCCCTGTTCACACTTGGCATCCTGAACATCCTGTACGTCACGCCCTATCTTTCGGCCACCCGCGCCGAGCTGTATATGGCACAGCGCGCCAGGGCGCTTCAGCAGGACCCCGGGCGCGCCCGCCTTCTGTGCGACGCGCGCCTTGCGTCTCCAGGTGCGCCCGACGCGCCCAGATCTTGCTACCCGGTGGACGCCTTCCCCATTCCCGAACACGAGGGCCGCCGCTGGCTGGCCGCAGACTACCACCGCCGCTACACCCTCACCGATTACATTTTCCTCTTTTTCTGCTTCTGTTTCATCGGCTATGTATACGAGGTCATCTACTATCTCATCAGCCTGGGCCACTTCGTCAACCGCGGCACCATGTACGGCCCCTGGCTGCCCATCTATGGCGTGGGCGGCATCGCCTTCCTGTTTCTTCTGCGCCCGCTCATCGAAAAACCCGTCGTTGTCTTCTTCGCCGCCATGGGCATAGCCGGCATCATCGAATATTTCACCGCCTGGTTCCTCGAAACCTTCCTGCACACAAAGTGGTGGGACTACACGGGCTTCTTTCTCAACATCCAGGGCCGCGTCTGCCTGGAGGGCCTGCTCACCTTCGCCATCCTGGGCACACTGGCCATCTACGTCATTTCCCCCAGCCTTGCCCTGTTGTTCGATAAAATACCAAAGAAAGGCCGCCTTGCGCTGTGCATTGCGCTGTGCGCCGCCTTCGTCATAGACTTCGCCTATTCTTCGCGCCATCCCAACATGGCCGCCGGCCAGCCCATCGACGGCGCCAGCAGTTCTTCGCAAGCCACCTCGTCGCAAGCCACTCCATCCGCAAATGCCCGTCAAGCCAGGCGATAACGCCCGGCCTGAAAGCGGCGGTGCAGTAGGCAATCGCTTTATACGATGCAGGCCTCCCACCCCAGACCTTTTCTCTCGAAAGGATGATCTTTTCCATGCCCATCCGGAACATCACCGTCGTCGGCGCGGGTACCATGGGCCACGCCATCGCGCTCGTCTTTGCGCTGCACGGCCACCCCGTCAACCTGTACGAGGCCGCCCCCGCCGTGGGCGAGAGCGCCCTCTCCCGCATCGAGGGGGAACTGCGCTTCCTCGCCGCCGACGGCTTCATCCCCGAATCTGCCGTGGCCGAAACCCTTTCGCGCGTCACCCTCTATGATACATTGCCCCCTGCCGTGCAGGACGCGGACTACGTCATTGAGGCCATTCCGGAAGAGCTTCCGCTCAAGCAGGCGCTTCTTGCCCAGCTGGACGCCGCGTGTCCCGCACACACCATCCTCGCCAGCAACACCTCCAGCCTGCGTCTGGCCGACATGACCGCCCATCTGCCGCCCGCACGCCGGGCCAAAACGATGATCTGCCACTGGTACAACCCCGCCCATCTCATCCCGCTGGCCGAGCTCTCCCAGTTCGGCAACATGGCACAGGACGATTTCGAGCGCGTGTGGCAGCTGTACCAAAGTGCGGGCAAAAAGCCTATCCGCGTGCTGCAAGATATCCCCGGCCTCATTGCAAACCGCCTGCTGCACGCCATGGCGCGCGAGGCGTTCCATCTAAGCGAGGTCGGCGCCGCCTCAGCCGAAGACATCGACGCCGCCCTCAAATACGGCCCCGGCTTCCGCGCCGCCACCACCGGCCTGCTGGAGAGCGCGGATCTGGGTGGGCTGGACATCTGGTGCGCCGCCGAGGATAACTTCCTGCCCGATCTCGACGCCTCCACCCGCGCCGGTGCCGCCCTGCGCAACCGTGTGGCCGAAGGCAGGCTGGGCGTCAAAGCGGGGGCGGGGTTTTTCGCCTATACGCAGCAGCAGGCCGCACACACGCGCGCGTCCTTCTCCCGCCGCCTGCTCACCCAGCTGCGCGCCACGCGACAGATGGACGACGAGTGATTCACGCCGGGGGATAGGCGCGCAAATCCCACACTTTCCATTATAAAAAGGGAACCGCCCTAGGGCGGTTCCCTTTTCTCTTACGATCACTTTTGCAGCTTGTCAGCTACTTCTTTTGCCTTGTCCGCGGCCTTGTCTTTGGCCATCTCTACGCCTTCGTCCAGCAGTTCTTCCGCCTCCTGCACAGGATCTATGCCCCGCTTCTTCAAGAAGACGAACACTGCCACCGCTGCAAAGCCCGCAGCCGCCAGGATGGCCAACACCGCCACGGTGCTCTTCTTCATCAAAACGTACCTGGTCATTGGCATTCTCATAGACGTTCTCCTTTCCCATAGTTTGGTGCCGAACGTTCAGTGCAGCGCCCGGTCGACGCCGTATTTATCCACAAAAGCATCCCAGCTCATGCTCTCAGCTACATCGATGTCGATCTCCTTCATCTCCAACCCCGCTTCGTGGCGCAGCGCCTCGGCCACCAGTTCGGTCGCTTCGCTGATGATCTCGGGACTGGAAAAAGCCGAGTCGGCAATCAACTTCGCGCCCACTTTCACGGTGGCGTCGTCCTGGTTGATGCCTACCGAGATGCCCCGCGTCAGGTCGTCGTCCTTCTTGAAGATGTCGGTAAGGCCGCTCTTCAGCGCAAGCACACCGTCCACCTCGCTCAACGCCTCGCCCACAATCTCCTTGATCTCCTTGGGGTGGATCTTCTCCCCGTTGAACACGGCGAACACATAGTCCTCCGGGATAAAGTACTCTTTCGTGCGGGCGTCCGTCTGCAGGATGGGCTCGCCCGATAAATCATCATATTGCATTTTCATCGTCCTTTCCTTGTGGAATACAGCGCAAATGCGTCGCCTTCAGTTGGCGCCCAGGGGCTGCGCCGGGGGCGGATACAACGGCCGCCCGTCCGGGTCCCGCTTGCGCTCATACAGTTCGTTTTCTTTCGCATTGATCTCATCCAGCGCGTCCTTGTACAGCACCAGCAGGTCACCGGGCTTCGCCCGTGAAAGATCTCTGCTCTGCACATACAAAAGCGCCAGGCTCTCGTTTGTCTTCACATGTGTTCACCGCCTTCGGTTCGTCACCAGGCGACCTGCCTACTGCACCCGGGCCGACTGCCCCTGCTGGTGACGCATGGAAGGCACATACTCTTCGCCCTGGCTGCCCTGCGACGCGTTCTCGTCGTTGATCTTGCGGCGCAGCTCTTCAAAATCGGCCTTGTTCAGCACGTCGTCCACATGCATATTCAGCTCGATGAGCTCCAGCCCCGTCATGTCCAATACCGCCTTGCCCACCTTGCCCACCACCTCGTCGAACAGTGACGGCACGTTGCGGCCGTACTCGCACACCACGTTCAGGTCCAGCGCCACCTGGCGCTTGCCCACATCGGCATCTATGCCCTTGGTCTTGTCGTCGGTGCGCAGCCGGTCGGTGATGTTGCCAATCAGCCCGCCGCTCACGGTCAGCACGCCGGGCACGTCGTCGGTGGCAATGCCGGCGATCTTCTTGATCACCCGCTCATCATAGCTCAGTTCCTTCTTCATGCGTGTGGTTGTGTTTTTCTCGTCCATTTTAAAAACATCCTTTCCGGTTGTTGTTTTGGGGACAGTGTTGCTTTACTATTGTTTCCATCTGCCCCGCTGGGGCAAACGAGCGAGGGAAAATGCGCCGTCCTCCCACTTGCCCAAGAGGAACCCGCCCACGCACAGCGCCAAGATCAGTATGGTGGGCCAGAACCCGATGGTCAAAAAGAGGATGGCCACGACAAAGCCCAGCACGGTGAGCACGATGCGCCCCGCATAGGGCCCCATCCAGTCAGGGAAAAACCTTGCCAAAAAACTCATGGGGAAACCTTCCTTTCCGCCGAAGGCCGTCTCCAGGCGCATGCCGGTGGCATCTCCCACCCGGATCCCGCTTCTTCGTTCCACTTTTAAGATGCGCGAGACACAGTCCGTTCTAAGCACCCACGCCTACACCACGCGCGGCACCTTGGCGTGCTTGTCCTCGCCCACCGGCTGTATCTTCACCCGCACGTGCTTTGGTTCCACGGCCAAGCTCTCGGCCAGGCCGCTCGTCAGCCGGGTCTGGATCTCCTGCCCCAGTGGGCCCAGGTCCACCATCGTGTCACGCGGCTGCACCTGCAGACGCACCCGCAGCTTGCGCGGGCTGGGCTGTCCCCTCAACTGCACGCGATACCGCCGTACCCCGCCAATCTCCTCCAGCATGCCGCCAATGGCCCGTTCGATGGAGTGCCGCTCGATCTCGATGCGCCCCTCGTTGCGGCGCAGCACATACAACCGGCGGCGGGTGGGCACGCTGGCCAGCAGCACCAGCGCCAGCACGCATACCAGCGCAAACAGCAAGAGCACCGCCGCAAACACGATGCTCAGCCAGGGCAACATACGCACAGCCTGCCGTGTAAAGTCCGACAACCAGGGCACCGGCACCAGCGCCGACACCACCATCACCAGCCCCACAAGCAGCGCCAGTACCAACAAGAAGAGCAGCACCCTGCCCAGCACTCTCATACCATCACCATCTTCCGGTTTCGTTGCGGTCTTCACGGACAACCAATCGCACAAGTGCTCAAGTAGCAACACGCATTGTCAAACCAGATCAATCGCCACTCCGCATGGCTTGGCAGCGCAGGCTCAATGCGCATGCATGCCGTACTGCTTGTCATACTCGGCCGGGGTCATCGTGTCGGCCACCTCCACACTCACCCGGTGGGTCACAACACCGGCCAGGCTCCACAGCCGGCCCTGGATGCGCCCCATCACCTCGTCCGCCACCTCGGGGATGCTGCGGCCAAACTCGGTAATGATGCGCACCTGCACGTCCGCCTCGCCCTTGTCGCTCACGTGCACCTCCACGCCGGCCGTCTTGTCGTCTTCACCCTTCAAAAGATCACCCATGCCGGCCTTCACGCCCAGCACGCCGTCCACGTGCGCCACAGCCTCGCCGGCAATGCGCTGCATCGCCCGAGCGTCTATCTTCACCGCAGGCGGCGCGTCCTGCGGCAGCGCTTCTTTTGCCACTTTTTTGGGGGGGTCCGGCCAGGCCGGCGCCCCCCTGCCCATCTCATTCATGGCCATTCTCCTCTCGTTTTTGCCTGCTTGCTCTACTGGCTAAAATTATACAATAGAGTCCTTGTCACATCTGCGCAAAACAGCACCAGTGGGCGGGAGCATTTCGGGTCGAATATCCCAAAAAGATGGCAGTCCCGAACGAACAACCGCATACTTTGTATCCTCTTGTCGCTTTCAGCGCTTCACACCTGCCGCGCGGCGCAATTCCCACAGCCGCCGGTGCCCCGGGGGGATAGCGGCGTACAGGGCCGCGCACTCTCCCTGCAGCGCCCAGGCGCCCGTTCCCGCCTCCACAAAAAAGCAGTCCCCCATGCCAAAGGGCAGCTCCTCGTCTCCGGTGCGCACAAGGCCGTTTCCCTCCAGCACCAAGAGGGCGGCAAAGCTGTCCTCCCCGGTGTGGAACACCGCCCGCCGCTGCACCTCCAGCCTGTCCACTACAAAATGTTCCCCGGCGGTGATCCGCCCCCTGTGCGGCGTCTTCAGGCGGGCGGGCGTCAGATTCGCCACCTCCAACGCTTTTTCGATGTGTAGCGGGCGGGGCTCGCCGTCCGGCCCTTTGGCCCGGCGTCCGTAGTCGTACAGCCTGTAGGTCAGGTTGCTGTTCTGCTCCACCTCGGCCAGCAGCACCCCGGCCCCGATGGCGTGCACGGTACCCGGCTCGATGAGGAACGCCCGGCCCGCCTCGGCCGGCACCCGGCGCAAAAGCCCGGTCAAGGTGCCGGCCTCGATGGCCGCGCACACCTCGGCGGGCGTCACCGCGCGTTCAAAGCCGATGTACAGATGCGCACCCGGCTCACTGTGCACCACCACCCACGCTTCGCACTTGCCCTGCTCACCCTCGTGCTGCAGGGCGTAATCGTCGCCCGGGTGCACCTGCACCGAAAGCGCCTCCCGCGCGTCGATCAGCTTTATCAGCAGCGGGAACTCCTCGTCAAACGCACAGTTGGCTCCCAGCACCTCCACACCCGCGTGGCTCATATAGCCTGCCAGCGTCTCACCCGCAAAGGGGCCGTTTTCAACGGTACACGGCCCCTCCGGATGGCAGGACAGCGTCCACGCCTCGCCAATGGGCAACCGTCCGGCAGGCTCTTCGCCCGCGCCCGCGCCGTACAGCGCACGCAGCATGTTCCCGCCCCACAGCTGCTCTCGCAGCCAGGGCGCCAGCTTCAGTATCGCCATGCCATCCCCTCACTTCGCCCCGTCATGCCCGGCGCCATATGCCTCCAGCGCCAGCGAGGCCACATACCAGCTCAGCAGGCTTTCGGCGCCCTGGTTGCGGTTGGGGCCGTCCTCGGTCAACCCGTCGTAGCATCCGCCCGACTCGGGGTCGATCATCAACTGCCCGGCGCTGTTGTGGCCCAAAAACCACTCATAGCACAGGGTCGCCTTGTCCAAAAAGAAGTTGTCATCGCTTATTTCGTGCGCCTTCAAACAGGCCAGCAGTGTTCCGCACGCCTCCACCGGCTGCTGATCGTACAGGGCCGGCTCGTCGCCCCGGCGGCTCCACCCGTGGCAGCCCACCGGCCAGAAGAACCCGTCCCGCGTCGTCTCCTCCAGCAGGAAGCCCAGGCTGTCCAGCCCGATGCGCTTGAGGTTCGCGTCGCCGAACACCGCGTAGCCCAGCAGCAGCGCGTGGGGCAGCGTGGCATTACAGTAGGTCATCTCATTCTCGAACCAGAACCACTTGGGCTTCGCGTTGCCGTGGTACCCGGTGGCAATGCGGGTCAGGTGCTCGGCCATCTGCTCCATGTGCCCGGTGTCGTCCCACAGGCCAAAACCCAGCGCCGCATAGGCGGACGAGCGCAGGAATGCAAGGTTGCTTGCATTCAGGCTGGTGCGCCTTAGCAGCGTGTCGGCGGCGGCGCGCAGCCCCTCAGGAAGCGCAGGGCGCCCGGTGATGTACCCAAGGCACCATACGCAGCGGCCAAAGCAGTCCTGCGAGCCCTTCTCCTCCAAAAAGCGCCGGTCGAACCCCATGAAGTTGCGGAACCATCCGTCCTTCTCGGCGTAATTGAGGAATCCCATCGCCCGGTAGGCCATGTCCAGCCACTTTTCCTCGCCCGTAGCCTCGTACCGCATGGCGGCCATCATCATCAGCCGGGCGTTGTCGTCGGTGCAGTAGCCCTCCTTCGCATCGGGCAGGTCGAACAGGGCATGCTGGTAGATGCCGGTGTCGTCCACCATGCGGTGCAGGTGCGCGTCGTTCAGGCGCAGGCGTTTCATCGTTTTCATCAAGACACATCCTTTGCGCTGTTTTGCAGGGCCCCGGCAAAAGACGCCTCGTACCGCGCGGCAACGCGCGGCCAGGTCATCGTCTCGCCCAGGCGCTTCGTGTTCTGTTCCATCCGCCGTTTTTTCGCCGGGTCGTCCAACACCTCGCAGATGCGCCCGGCCAGGGCGTCCGCATCGCGGAAGCCTGCCAACATCCCCCGGCCCTCGGCCAGCATCTCACGGGCGTACAG
>JAVBQQ010000093.1:0-8738 GCA_031548875.1 Oscillospiraceae bacterium | reverse complement strand
TCATGTAGCCGTAGCCGCCGGGAAGGGTGCTGAGGACGGTGCCCGGGGCGGAGATGTCCTTGCCGTACCCGTAGTTGGAATAATAGGCGCGCTTCCAGGTGCCGTTACTGTTTTTGTCTAGCGCGATCACCCCCAGCGCATAGTCGGAATCGGCGGGGTAATAGGAATCGTTGGTGTTTTCGTTGCCGGCCGCACACACGACCATGCAATCCTTCTGGTACGCGTAGTAAAGGGCGTCGTCAAAAAGATCGTCCGATTGGCCATAATCGCACCTGCCGCCCAGGCTGAGGTTGATGACCCGCACGCCGTCCTTGACGAGCGCGCGTATCGCCTTGACCACGGTGGTTGTGAGGGCGTAGTATCCGCCATCGCCTTTGTACTGCACAAAGACGTTTACGGGCACCAGCGTGATACTGCTGTTGGAGGGGTCGTTGCCGACGCCGGCAATGCCCAGGCCATTGTTCGCCGAGGCGCCAATGATGCCGGCCACATGGGTGCCGTGGTAGTCGGGTTGTTTAATCTGGCTGTAGTAGGTGGAATCCACACCCGAGGTGAAATAGCTGTAGCTTTTGTATTTTTTGTCAATGGGGGTTCTGTTGAAGTCCTCGTGGGAGAAATCGAAGGGCGAGTCCAGCACGCCCACCTTGATGCGGGAGAGGCTGGGCTGGATGACGCGCAGGTCGGCATACGCCTCCCGCATGTGCAGCGCGTCCAGGTAGGCCCTTTGGTCGTTCATGAACGTGTCGTTCGGGGTGAAGAAAGCGTCGGGCGTCAGGGCTCCGTCGCCCGCGGGCTGGACAAGCTGGTCGTCCGGAGCCGCGGACCCGGCGGGCTCTTCGTTTGTCACGTCGCCGATCATCTCATACATGAAGTTGGGCTGCACATGGGCCACGGCGGGGTCGCTCTCAAACGCGGCCACGGCCTCCTCCACCGTCTGGTCCAGCGGAAGCTCGGCCACGGCCACGACGGGCTCTTCCTCGGCGGGCAGCATCTCCAGCACCTCGCCGTCCAGTTCTTCCACCACTTCCTCTGCCTGCGGCTGCATCACCTCGTCCTCGAACACGACGAGCACCTCGCCGGGCACATAACCCAGCGTCTGGTCGGCGCGCTCGGCGGCGGCGGCCGCGTACCGCGCGAGCGTTTCGGCTGCGCGGGCATCGACGGCGGCAGCAAAATCGACCAGCTGCGGCACATAGCTTTCGGCTGTGGCGGGGGCATAGTACAGCTCCAGCACCTCGTCCAGCGCGGCAAAGTAGGCGTCGCCGTCCGGGTATTCGCTCAGCAGGCGCGCGGCCAGGGCGCCGTCCACGCGGGCGGCGTCCAGCAGCTCTTCGATAGTGGCAAGCCCCTGCGGCGCCACGCTGGCGTCGTCTTTCGTTTCGCCGGCCGGGACGGTGGAGTCTTCGATCTCTGCAGAGGAAGGGGAGCCCTGTGGGATGACGATGTCCTCCGCGGGGGAGGGCTCTTCATCCACCGCAGAGGGATCCGCGTCTGCGGAGGAGACATCTTCATCTGTGTCGGAGGGATCTTCGTCCGTCGGCTGGGGTTCTTCTGCCGGGGGCGCCGCATCTTCTTCGGCGCCGGTGCCGGTTTCCACGCTTGCCGGCGGCGTGCCACCAGAGCCGGTGTCGGCGGCAAATGCGCCCAACGGCCAGCTGGCCAGCAGCAGAAAGGCCAGCGCCAGGACCCCTATTTTTTGTGCGACTGCTTTTTTCATTGTTTCCCTCTTCCTCCAGATGGTTGATCATGCCCGTCGATGCTCTGTGTGATGGTTACCTGAATCTTAACTATTATACGTTTTTTCATAGAAAGATTCAATATTCACCCTATCCAATTATTTCGGCAGCTTGTGCAGAAAATGAACAGCGCGGGTCCAAAAAAGATGGCTGCAAAAACTGCGCAGAGCACCCCCGCCGCGAGGAGCCGTAAATCCTCTGAAAATGCGTGATTACAGCCGTTTTTCAGGTTGACGGCAGCCCGTTTGCGTCCTATACTGGAAAGAGATGTGAACAGGAAGGGATGGGATGTACAGATGCAGGAGGGAAACCGCCTCAGTTACCTTGTGCCGCAGCAGATGGATGTGGCGCAGAAGGAGTTTTATGACGATGTTGTGCAAAACATGGGCAGCCCGGACCTGCCACATGTTTGGATGCTGCCCGAAGGCCAGCTAAACGGTCCCTTCACCGCCATGCTGCACTTTCCCGACGTGGGCAGGGCGCTGTACCAGTTGCAACGCAAGATCGTGCAACAGAAGCAGATACCCAAGGATATCGCCGAACTGGTCATCCTGCGGGTCGTCTGCCACGAGGGGGCGCAGTACGGAATCTACGCCCACACGCTGCTGGCCGAAAAAGCCGGCCTTTCGCAGGACACGATCGCCGCGCTGCTGGCCGGCCGCCGGCCGGCGGGGCTGGCCGCCGATGCGCAGGCCGCCTACGACCTGGCCGACGCCCTGTGCGGCCCCGGCCCCGTGGCCGACGATGTGTACGCCGCGGCCAGCGCCTGCTTCGGGGGCGAGGGTACG
Source organism: Oscillospiraceae bacterium (assembly GCA_031548875.1). GTDB lineage: Bacteria > Bacillota > Clostridia > Oscillospirales > Ruminococcaceae > JAAYCI01. The sequence goes on along the minus strand of JAVBQQ010000093.1, from coordinate 6,214 downwards.
ATGACGCTTGCCTGCACGGTGGGGCTGTTCAAGTTTTTGGCCGCCGTGATGAATACCTTCAACGAACCCCGGCCCGAGTGAGAAGAACGCTGGCCACGGTGAAAAGGGGAAGTGCATATGGAGATCCGCCAGCTCAAATATTTTTTACAGGTGTGTGAGGACAAGAACCTCTCCAAAGCGGCCGAGCACCTATTCATCACGCAGCAGGGCCTCAGCCATTCCATCAAAAGCATGGAAAAAGAGCTGGGCGTGGTGCTGTTCACACGCAACAACCAGGGCGTGCGTCTCACCGATACCACAGAGGCCATCCGGGCCGACGTGGAGGTTTTTTTGGGCGACTATGAACTGCTGAAGCAGAAAATACAGGACGCGGCCAAGGCCACCAAGGGGCAGATACGCATCTCGCTGCCGCCCGGCGTCACGGCCATGGTGATGCCCGAACTGATGATTGGCTTCAAGACCGCCTACCCGCAAATCGAACTGGATATTTTTGAGATGTTCGACATGGTGTGCGAGAAGATGGTGGCGGATGAGACGGTGGACGTGGGCTGCTCGCTGGAGCCGGTGGATACGGCCCAGTTCGACTACTACCCCTTCGTGCGGGAGGACGTATACCTGTACGTGAACAAGCGCAACCCGCTGTCCATGCGGGAGCGGGTTTCCTTTGCCGACCTGCGAGACGAGACTTTTTTGATGATCGACCAGAACTACAAATGGTACTTTACCTTCATGGACTGTTGCAAGCGCGCGGGTTTTGTGCCCAAGATCGGCCACGTCTCCTCGCAGGTGGAGGTGCTGGCCAGCCTGGTGCAGCAGAACGCCGGCATCACCTTCTTCCACCAGGCCGCAGCGGCGCGCTTTCCCAATGAGAACACAAGCCTGGTGCCGCTGGACCCGGACGACGGCTTTCCCTGGGCGGCGGGCTTCATCACAAAGAAGGGCAGGCACGTCAAATATATCACCCGGGTGATGATGGAGTACATCCTCAACGTGTTCAGCGACAGGGCGCCGCCCAAGGTTTAATAGACAAACGAAAACGGACCGGCGCAGATGCGCCGGTCCGTCAGCATGTACACAGTGCCCAAACGCCAAAGACGCAGCTGCGCATGAGGGTATCGTCAGCCACAAGCCGTATTGCATACAACCGCCCTTTGCTGTGTACAAGACGGCACGGAATGCAGATGACCGTTGCGCAACCGCGTCTTTGGTACGGGCTGGGGGTTTTGCCAGCCCGCCGGTCCCTTGGAACAAGGAGGAATGGTTTCAGGAAAAGAGCCTTGCCGGGTTTTTCACGAGCATCTGTTCGATCTGCCCCTCGGTGACGCCCTCTTGGCGCAGGCGGGGCAGCACGAACTCGTGCACCACCCGGACTGTGGAATGCGCCTTGAATTTCTGCGCCGCGGCCGAGAGCTGGAAGGGCCGCCCCAGGTCGATCTCCACCGTGTCGTGCCCCAGCACGATCTGGTTTTCGTAGCCCGCGGCCAGAAGCTGCAGCAGTGTGCCCACCCGGTCTTCGTCGGTGGCGGTCTTCATGAAATCGAAGCCTTCGATGCCGAAGCGGTCGAACCCGAGGTTGACGCCCAGCGAGAGCAGCTGCTTTAGGTACCCCACGTCTGTGCAGCCGCACATGTGGCCGATGATGACCTTTTCGGGCGCCGCGCCGTTGCCGATGAGGATCTCCGCCTGTTCCATGCCCATGGTGGCGCCGTCGGCGTGGGTGGTAAGTGGCAGGCCGGTGGCCTTTTGGGCGCGGCCGGCCGCGCGAAAGAAGTGCTTCTCGTACTCGGTGATGGCGCCCAGGCTGGAGGCGGCCTTGAGCATGCCGGCCTTGATGTCCGTACCGCCGATGCCCTTCTGCGTCTCGGTGATGAACGTCTCATAGATCTCGCTGTCGATGTCCGCGCCCATGCTGGCACGGCCCACCCAGTAGCCGGGCGACGCGTACATCTCCGGGTACCAGCCGGACACGCAGATGATGTTCAGTCCGCTCTGCTCGGCGATTTTTTTGAGCAGCAGATGGTCGCGCCCGGTGTCGCACACGGTGGCGTCCACGATGGTACGGTACCCCATCTGCTTCATCAGCTCCGCCGCTTTTAAAAGGCGGGGCAGGTCGCGTTCTTCTTTAAAGCAGTCTACCGAGATGTCGCACGCGTGGCCGGGGAAGCCGTACACAAAATGTTCGTGCATCGAGGTGACACCCAGCTCCTCCACCGGCACGGGGCCCAGTACGGTCATTGCAGTTTTCATGCGTCAATGCCTCACTTTTTGTCTTTGCCGCGCAGGTCTTCGATGCCGGCGGACTTGTAGGAAACGAGCGCCCAGTCGCGTCCGCGCCGCTTGCCGGCCGTCTCATGGCTGAACAGCAGGATGATGATGAACCCGGCGATCATGCAGCAGGACATGAAGATGACGCCGCTCTGGTAGCCGCTCATGGCCTCCCACCCGCCGCCGAAAGCGATGAGTGCGCCCAGGATGTAGGGGGTGAAGGCGCCGATGAGGGTGGCCGACACGTTCAGGCCCATGGCGGTGCCCATGGCGCCCTTGGGGGCGGAGTCCTGCACCATGGCGTACACGATGGCGAAGATGGCGTTGACGCAGAACCCGATGGCCAGCTGGATGCCCACGAGGGCGCCCAGGCTGTAAGCTACGTTGGGCAGCATGAGTACCCACACGGCCAGCCACGCAAAGCAGATGAGCAGGCTGAGCTTGCGGCCGATGTAGTCGGAGATGCGGCCCCACACGATCTGCCCAAGGCCGCCAGTGATCATATACAGCAGCGAGAAGGCGGACGCCTGCGCGTAATCATAGTGGGCTACGAACGCAAGATAGGGGTTCATCCAGAAGTTGATGCCCAGGAACATGACCAGCGCGAAGATGGTGACGATGGTGGCCGAAACGACGTTGGAGTTTTTCAGGCAGCGGATGATGTTGCTTTGTTTATGGGCCTCCTCCACTTCGCCCGTCTCGGCGGCCGCCATGTCCAGCGTGGGGGTGAGGTCCATCTCCTGCGCTTTTTTCTCGTAAGCCTCAAACCGCTTTTTGGAGGAGAAGCGCCAGTAGACAATCCACACCGGGATGGCCAGCAGCGGGATAATGAGGTAGGGAAGCCGCCAGTTGCCCTGGGTGGCGCCCAGAACGAACGAGATGAGCAGGCCGGTGAGGAGCGTGCCCCAGGGGTAGCCGGTGTGGTGCAGGCCGGCGGCAAAACCCCTCGCTTCGCGCGGCCACCACTCCACCACCGCGGTGCATTCCAAACTCTCGCCCACGCCGGCAAACAGGTTGCGCACGGTGAGCAACGCCACCACCACAAAGATGCTTACCGAGATGAACTTGAAGCCCACCAGGAAGGTGAAAATCATGTAGCCCAGCATGATCCAGATCATGCTGTATTTACGCTTCCAGCCCTGGCCCTTGCGGTCGCTCCAGGCAGAGAGGAACATGGGCAGCAGGCCCATGGCAATGGCCATGATGGTGCCGAACAGGCCGGCCTGGTCGGCCGTGAAGTGGAACTCGTCCACAAGGTAGGGCTGTGTGCGGTTGAACAGTTCGCGCACGGTGCTGTTCAGCGCAAACACCAGCCACAGAACGATCATGGCGCCCCAGGATGTCGCGGGTACTTTGGGTATAAAACGTTGTTTTTTCAAGGTAGTCCCTCCTCAATACACACTTTAATCGTAGAAACCTGCGTCGGACGTGATCAGCTGGGCAAACTGCGCCTTGTCGTGGCCGAACACGATCTTCGCATTATGCCGCTGTGCATACGAAGCGATGAAGTTGGCCGACTGGACGTAGCTGATCGAATCGTAGATGAGCCCGGGGATGCGCACGGGCGGGCCCAGGTTTTCGCTGCGGTACAGTGCGTCGGCGCACATCAGATAGTTGCCGCTTTTGGGCAGCTCCACCAGCATACCCATCATGCCGAACGCGTGCCCCGGCCCGTAGTTGACGGCCGTGACGCCCTTGCACACCCGCGTCTCGCGCACTTCGGTGGGCACCAGCCGCCATTCCAGCTGCGCCGGCAGGAAGGCGTCAAAGTTCTCATACTTGTAGGGGCCCTCCAACTGGTGCAGGCCGTACTGTCGCATCGCCAGGGTGAATTCCGTCTCGTTCACAAAAACCTGCGCGTTCTGGAACAGGTGGAGATAGCCTGCGTGGTCGCTGTGCAGGTGGGACATGATGACATACTTCACCTCTTCGGGCTTCACGCCCAGCTGCGCCAGCCGCGAGGGCAACAGCTGTTCGGGCGTGTACACGAAGGGGGAAGGGACGTCTACGTCGGGCGGGACGTCGCCATGCACGGCGTTGCAGCCGGTATCGTACAACGCATACCCGTCGTCCGTTTCGACCAAAAAGCTGTTCACCGGGATGTCCACCCACTGGGCGGGCGGGTTCTGATTGGTGGAGGATGCGCCGTGGATACCGGCCACCAGCGCCGATTCGTCCAGGTACATCTTGCCACCGTCGATCACATACATCTTCACTGAGCATTCCTCCTTTGCCGACCATGATGGCCGCCGCGCACGATGCGGCCATTTCTACCTTTATACTAGGGCAGGGGGTAGAAGGTGTAAACCAAAGGGTTTTGGGATGCGCGACAACCTCCAATTGTGACGGTCGGATGCTTACTCCCCGAATTGACCAGTTTCGACACATAGGAGCCGCTCCACTTGTGGAACATGTATAAGTATTTCGCGTTCAAACGCGTTCGTTCCTCGAAAAAAGTGATTGATCCACAAGTGTGATTTGTATCTGAAAGGCCCACAAAAGCAAAAACACCACTGCGCAGAATTCTGCGTAGTGGTGTTTTGGTGGAAGCTAAGGAACTCGAATCCCTGACCCCCTGCACGTCAAGCAGGTGCTCTACCAGCTGAGCTAAGCTTCCATGCCGGCGGCAACTTAAACAAGCAGCGATGCGCCGCTTCCTGCGCCGCCGCTCTCAAACAGGCACGGGGCGCTTACACGGCGCGCTGAACCCTGCCCGAGCGCAGGCAACGGGTGCAAGCATAGATGTACTTGGGCGAGCCGTTCACCATAGCCTTCACGCGCTTGACGTTGGGTTTCCACATGCGGTTGGAGCGGCGATGGGAGTGGGACACCTTGATGCCGAAACTGACGCCTTTGTCGCAGACGCTGCATTTTGCCATTGAGACGCACCTCCTTCTGTGCCGGCGGGCGGGCCCGCCTCTATCAAACGGCCGGCGGCGCCAAAGGGCGTGCCGGCTTTCAGTCGCTATAACAGTTTAGCAAATGGGGCGCTAAAATGCAAGTGTTTTTTCCATGGGCGGCAGGACTTGTGCGGCGGACGACGTTCAGGCAGGGTCATCCTGCGGGGGAGGGGCCTTTTTACTGCCGAACCGGTTTTCAGTGCCGGTTTTTAACCGTTTTATATTCTCGCGGTGCATCCATATCACAATGACGCCGATGATGGCCGAGCACACGGTAGTGTACAACGGGTTTTCGTGCGTCACCAGCAGCGAGAACACCAGTGTGCACACAGGGTACAGTGTGAACACGATGATGGACGCCAGTGACATGTACCGGGTGATGAGCACGATGATGACCAGAAGCAGGATGAGACTGCCTGCCACGACGGGCGAACAGGCAAGGAACACCCCGCCGCCTGTTGCCACGCCCTTACCGCCCTTGAAGTGGAAAAAGAGAGGAAAGGCGTGGCCGATGAGTGCCGCGATGCCGGCGATGTAGGCGCCCCAGTAGGTGGGCATGCCGGGGCAGAGGAGCATGAACAGCCACCGCCCGCACCACACGGCGAGATAGCCTTTGCCCATGTCGCCCACCAGCGTGAGGATGCCGGGCAGTTTACCATGTGTGCGCATCATGTTGGTCATGCCGGCGCCGCCGCTGCCGTGCTGGCGCACGTCGTCGCGGAACAGCACCTTTGAGATGATGATGCCAAAACTGACGCTGCCCACGAGATACCCCGCCACACCGGACAGGATGAATGCCAGGGCGATGATGCCCGGCGCGATTCCCATTGTATCCATGCTTCCATCCACTCCCCCTGGTTGTGGCCGGGGGCAAACAGTTGCGTCGCCTGGCCCGGCCTGCCGCGTGCCATACTGCCGGCGGCAGGCATTATTATAGCATAGCGTTCGGGTGGGCACAAGCGCGGAAATATGGGCGCGCAAACAACGCCGCAGAAGTTTTTTATTTGGGTGTGCAGGCTTTGGCCGCGGTGTAGGTCCCCAGGTATTTT